>NZ_AKJI01000024.1:0-147290 GCF_000282415.1 Pseudomonas sp. GM60 | reverse complement strand
CCCGCCGCTATCTGTGGCTGCTGTCGCGCACCCCGACGGTCAACGGTGTAGTGCGCGAAGAACTGCTGAGCAAGGCGCGTCAGCAGGGGTATGACACCACGCGGCTGATCTGGCGTGCGACGGATACGCAGATGGCCAAGACCTCCAACTGATCACGCACCCTTTGTAGGAGCCGGCTTGCTGGCGATGGAGTGTCAGTCGACTTCAATGTAGCTGACACACCATCGCCAGCAAGCCGGCTCCTACAGGGATTTGTATCAGCCTAAGAGGTCGCGTAGGACCTGGGTGAACGCGCGGTTACTTTCTTCTTCCCCGGCATGTCGCCCATCGCGCACAACCCATTGGCCATTGACCAGCACATCGCGCACCTGGCGATCGCCGCCGGCAAACAACCAACGATTGAGAATCCCGTCGCCACTGGCGGTCGCCAGGTACGGATCGTTGCCGTCCAGCACCAGCCAATCTGCCCGTTTGCCAACTTCCAGTGCACCGATCGGCTGCCCCATCGCCTGCGCGCCGCCGTCGAGTGCCGCGTCGTACAGCGTACGGCCGACCATCGGCTGATCCGCACCATACAACCGGTTGCGCCGCTGATCACGTAGGCGCTGGCCGTATTCCAGCCAGCGCAATTCTTCCACCACGCTCAGCGACACATGGCTGTCAGAACCGATGCCCATGCGCCCACCTTGAGCGAGGAAGTCCACCGCCGGGAAAATCCCGTCGCCGAGGTTGGCTTCGGTGGTCAGGCACAAACCGGCAATGGCGCGACTCTTGGCCATCAGCGTCACTTCTTCCGGGTTGGCGTGGGTCGCGTGGACCAGGCACCAGCGTTGGTCGACTTCGGTGTTTTCGTACAGCCATTGCAGCGGACGGCGACCGCTCCAGCTCAGGCAGTCGTCGACTTCCTTCTGCTGCTCGGCGATGTGAATGTGCACCGGGCACTGCTTGTCGCTGGCCGCCAGCACTTCGCTGATCTGCTGCGGTGTTACCGCACGCAACGAGTGGAAGCACAGACCCAGCGATTGCGCCGGTTGCTGCGCCAGGATCGGCTGCAAGCGCGACTGGAGCTTGAGGTAGTTTTCAGTGCTGTTGATAAAGCGACGCTGACCGTCGTTAGGCGTCTGGCCGCCGAAACCGGAATGGCTGTAGAGCACCGGCAGCAGGGTCAAACCGATGCCGGCGGAGCTGGCCGCCTGGCTGATGCGTAGCGCCAGTTCGGCTGGATCTGCATAGGGTTGGCCGCTTGTGTCGTGGTGCACGTAATGAAATTCCGCCACCGAGGTGTAACCGGCCTTGAGCATTTCGATGTACAGCTGCCGGGCGATCACGCCGAGTTGGTCGGGGCTGATTTTTCCGACGAGACGGTACATCAAATCGCGCCAGGTCCAGAAACTGTCGTTCGGATTACCGGCTACTTCCGCCAGCCCGGCCATCGCTCGCTGGAACGCGTGGGAGTGCAGATTCGGCATGCCTGGCAGCAGCGGACCGCTTAGCCGTTCGGCACCATCTGCGTGGGAATCGGCCTGGATATGGGTCAAAACGCCGTCGGCGCTGACCTCAAGACGTACATTGTTGGCCCATCCACTAGGCAGCAGCGCGCGTTCGGCAAAGAAGGCGGACATGGTTCAGCACCCCATCGTGTGTTATTTGTATATACATATACAGACGTTTGCCTGCCCGGTAAACTCCGGCAAGCTAGCAACCCTTACTAAACGACCAAGGATTAACCGTGCCGACTCCGCCACCAGTGTCACCGTTGGCCGCGAACATGGGCGACAGTCCGGCGCCCTTGTACGCCCGCGTCAAACAGATGATCACCCAGCAAATCGACAGTGGAAACTGGCCGCCGCACTACCGTGTTCCGTCGGAAAGCGAGTTGGTCAGCCAACTCGGTTTCAGCCGCATGACCATCAACCGCGCGTTGCGCGAGATGACTGCCGACGGTCTGTTGGTGCGTATGCAAGGCGTCGGCACGTTCGTCGCCGAACCGAAAAGCCAGTCCGCATTGTTCGAAGTGCACAACATCGCCGACGAAATCGCCTCCCGTGGCCATCGCCATACCTGCAAGGTCATTACCCTTGAAGAAGAGGCCGCCGGTTCCGAGCGCGCCCTGGCGCTGGACATGCGTGAAGGTCAAAAAGTCTTCCACTCGCTGATCGTGCATTTCGAAAACGATATTCCGGTGCAAATCGAAGACCGTTTCGTCAACGCGCTGGTCGCCCCGGACTATCTCAAGCAGGACTTCACCCTGCAAACGCCTTACGCCTATCTGAACCAGGTCGCGCCGCTGACCGAAGGCGAACATGTGGTCGAGGCGATTCTGGCCGAGGCCAGCGAGTGCAAGTTGCTGCAGATTGAGAAAGGCGAGCCGTGCCTGCTGATTCGTCGCCGCACCTGGTCTGGCCGTCAGCCAGTGACCGCCGCCCGTTTGATCCACCCTGGTTCCCGTCATCGTCTGGAAGGTCGGTTTCATAAATGAGTCAGATAAAGGTTTTACGTGCCGTTGATTACCCGCGCATGCCGTGGAAAAACGGCGGCGGCAGTACTGAAGAAATCACCCGCGATGCGGGTACTGGCCTGGATGGTTTCGGCTGGCGCCTGTCGATTGCCGATATTGGTGAGTCGGGTGGCTTCTCGACGTTCACTGGCTATGAGCGAGTGATCACCGTGCTGCAAGGCGACGGCATGACCTTGCGCGTCGACGGCCAGGACACGCATCCGTTGTTACCGCTGGAACCGTTTGCGTTCAGTGGCGAGAGCCAGGTGTCGTGCACTCTACTTGGCGGGCCGATTCGCGATTTCAACCTGATCTATGCGCCGCAGCGTTACAGCGCGCGGTTGCAGTGGCTGGATGGCGAGCAACGGTTTTTCAGTTCGGCGGGCACGGTGTTGGTGTTCAGTGTCGGCGAGGCGCTGGCAGTGCATGTCGGTAACAACACCCAGCAATTGGGTCGCCATGACTGCCTGCAACTCGACGGTAATAACGGCCTGCTGGAAGTCTCCAGTGTCGGCCCGTGCTGTGTCGTCGAGCTGACTGCTCGCTGATCCCGCTTTTGTAGGAGCCCGGCTTGCCGGCGATGGCATTCGTGAGGACGCTATCGCCGGCAAGCCGGCCCCCTACAAAAAGCAATTCCTCTGTTCCCCATTGCGCACCACTTTGTTACCGAACGCCCCAGCGTGGCGCAAAACCACGCTCAAGTAACAACAGTCCTCCCCTCCGCAAAATCCTCCCGAAAAATTTCATCTTCTCCAAAACCCTTGATCCAGGGGGCTTCCAGCCTTCCAAAAACTTTTCTTGAACAACCATCCAACAAGTTGGCCGCTTGATTGCATATGCTTGTATGTACAAGTAAAGACGTATGCGTATGAGTCGATCGAGACTCTCCGCAGCGTCCACTGATTCGCTTGTGTCGCTTTGACGCGCACAGGCTGGCTTGCCCACCGCCAGGGTTGGTTTGAATTGATCGCTGAGGAGTCTTTTTCGTGACTGACAATACCCAGAAACCTACTAAGTTTCGTGACGTTGAAATCCGTGCCGCCCGCGGTAACAAGCTGACCGCCAAGAGCTGGCTGACCGAAGCGCCGCTGCGCATGCTGATGAACAACCTCGACCCGGAAGTCGCCGAGAACCCTAAAGAGCTGGTGGTTTACGGTGGTATCGGTCGTGCGGCGCGTAACTGGGAATGCTACGACAAGATTGTCGAAAGCCTGACCAACCTGAACGAAGACGAGACCCTGCTGGTGCAATCCGGCAAGCCGGTCGGCGTGTTCAAGACCCACGCCAACGCCCCGCGCGTACTGATCGCCAACTCCAACCTGGTGCCACACTGGGCGAGCTGGGAACACTTCAACGAACTCGACGCCAAAGGTCTGGCCATGTACGGCCAGATGACCGCCGGCAGCTGGATCTACATCGGTAGCCAGGGCATCGTTCAAGGCACCTACGAAACCTTCGTCGAAGCCGGTCGCCAACACTACAACGATGACCTCAAAGGTCGTTGGGTCCTGACCGCAGGCCTGGGCGGCATGGGCGGCGCTCAACCTCTGGCTGCAACTTTGGCCGGCGCTTGCTCGCTGAACATCGAATGCCAACAGGTCAGCATCGACTTCCGTTTGAACAGCCGCTACGTCGACGAGCAAGCCAAAGACCTCGACGACGCTCTGGCTCGCATCGAGAAATACACCAAGGAAGGCAAAGCGATTTCCATCGCCCTGCTGGGTAACGCCGCTGAAATCCTGCCGGAACTGGTACGCCGCGGTGTGCGCCCGGACATGGTCACCGACCAGACCAGCGCCCACGACCCGCTCAACGGTTACCTGCCGGCCGGCTGGACCTGGGAAGAGTACCGCGCTCGTGCCAAGACCGAGCCTGCTGCCGTGGTGAAAGCCGCCAAGCAATCGATGGCCGTACACGTTAAAGCGATGCTGGATTTCCAGAAAATGGGCATCCCGACTTTCGACTACGGCAACAACATCCGTCAGATGGCCCAGGAAGAAGGCGTGGAAAACGCATTCGACTTCCCAGGCTTTGTACCGGCTTACATCCGTCCGCTGTTCTGCCGTGGCATCGGCCCGTTCCGTTGGGCTGCACTGTCGGGCAACGCCGAAGACATCTACAAAACCGACGCCAAGGTCAAAGAACTGATCCCGGACGACGCCCACCTGCACAACTGGCTGGACATGGCGCGCGAGCGCATCAGCTTCCAGGGTCTGCCGGCACGTATCTGCTGGGTTGGCCTGGGTCTGCGCGCCAAGCTTGGTCTGGCATTCAACGAAATGGTACGCAGCGGTGAATTGTCCGCGCCAATCGTGATCGGCCGCGACCACCTGGACTCCGGTTCGGTGTCGAGTCCGAACCGCGAAACCGAATCGATGCAAGACGGTTCCGATGCCGTGTCCGACTGGCCACTGCTCAACGCCCTGCTCAACACCGCGAGCGGTGCGACCTGGGTTTCCCTGCACCACGGCGGCGGCGTCGGCATGGGCTTCTCCCAGCATTCCGGCATGGTGATTGTCTGCGACGGTACTGACGAAGCGGCCGAGCGTATTGCCCGCGTTCTGCACAACGACCCGGCCACAGGCGTTATGCGTCACGCCGATGCGGGTTACCAGATCGCGATCGACTGCGCCAAGGAACAAGGGCTGAACCTGCCGATGATTACCGGTAAATAACGCAACACCTTTGTAGGAGCCAGCTTGCTGGCGATGGCGATTTACCTGACACATCAGGGTGCCTGAATCGCCGGCAAGCCGGCTCCTACAAAGATTTTTACCAACCCGGAAGAACAATCCACAGAGGTTGAATCATGGCGGTTAACAACGATCGTGCAGGCAGCAAACCGTTGATCGAGAAACGTTCGATCGACTACATCCCGGAAGCGGAAAGACACGGTCGTCTGTTCAGCCAGTTCACGCTGTGGATGGGTGCCAACCTGCAAATCACCGCGATTGTCACCGGGGCCCTGGCCGTGGTGCTGGGCGGTGACGTGTTCTGGTCGTTGATCGGTCTGTTGATCGGTCAACTGCTCGGCGGCGGGGTGATGGCGCTGCACGCTGCGCAAGGGCCCAAGCTTGGCCTGCCGCAGATGATCTCCAGCCGTGTGCAGTTCGGCGTTTATGGCGCGGCGATCCCGATCGTGCTGGTGTGCCTGATGTACCTGGGTTTCACCGCAACGGGCACCGTGCTGTCCGGTCAGGCACTGGGCCAGTTGTTTGGCGTCAGTGACACCGTCGGTATCCTCATCTTCGCCAGTGTCATCGTGCTGGTCACGGTGCTGGGCTATCGGGTGATCCACTGGATTGGCCGTATTGCCAGCGCCATTGGTGTGATTGCCTTCGTTTACCTGTTCAGCCGTTTGATGAGCCAGACTGACGTTGGCGCACTCCTGCAAATCCGCCACTTCAGCTGGAGCAGCTTTCTGCTTGCGGTGTCGCTCGCGGCGTCCTGGCAGATCGCCTTCGGTCCTTACGTGGCTGACTATTCACGCTACTTGCCGAGCAAGACTTCCTCGGTGAAAACCTTTTTCGCCGCGGGTGCAGGTTCGGTCATTGGCGCGCAGGTGGCAATGATCCTCGGCGTGTTTGCCGCCGCCTCGGCCAATGGGCAATTCGCCGGTCACGAAGTGGCCTACATCGTAGGTCTGGGTGGTACCGGTGCCACCGCTGCGCTGCTGTACTTCAGCATCGCGTTTGGCAAGGTCACCATCTCCACGCTGAACTCCTACGGCAGCTTCATGTGCATCGCGACCATCATCAGCGGTTTCCGTGGTGACCTGAAAGTAACGCGCTTGCAGCGTCTGCTTTTTGTGCTGGTCATCGTGGGTGCGGCGACCCTGATGGCGTTGCTCGGCCAGCACTCGTTCCTCGGTGCGTTCAAGTCCTTCATCCTGTTCTTGCTGGCGTTCTTTACCCCATGGAGCGCGATCAACCTGGTGGACTACTACTGCATCACCCGCGAGCGCTATGACGTGCCGGCGCTGTCCGATCCGAACGGTCGTTACGGTCGTTGGAACGTTCTGGGTATCAGCGTCTATGTTTTCGGTGTGCTGGTGCAGCTGCCGTTCATCTCCAGCAAGTTCTATACAGGTCCGCTGGTGGCCGCTCTGGGTGATGTGGATATCTCCTGGATCATCGGCCTGGTGATTCCCGCCGCCCTGTATTACGTGTGTGCAAAAAAATGGCACGGCACAGTGCCCGATCAACTGATCCTGCCGGTCGAGCGGGACGTTATTACCGAACAAAAGCTGAATGTCGGTCGCGCTGCGGCGCAGGCCTGATTGGACGTGGACAGGGCTGGATGCCTCTTGACTGCCGTAAGCCAATTCATGATTAGGAGCGTCACAACAATGAAATCGAACAAGACCCTGCTGACCACATTGCTTTCCATGGGCCTGCTGGCCAGCGCCGGCGCCACTCAGGCAGCCGGTTGGTGCGAATCGGGCAAGCCGGTGAAATTCGCCGGCCTGAACTGGGAAAGCGCCATGCTCCTGACCGACGTGCTGCAAGTCGTGCTGGAGAAAGGCTACGACTGCAAGACCGACAGCCTGCCGGGCAACTCCATCACCATGGAAAACGCCCTGAGCAGCAACGACATTCAAGTGTTTGCCGAAGAGTGGGTCGGCCGCAGCGAAGTCTGGAACAAGGCCGAGAAGGCCGGCAAAGTCGTCGGTGTCGGCGCACCAGTCGTGGGCGCAGTCGAAGGCTGGTACGTGCCGCGCTACGTGATCGAAGGCGACGCCAAGCGCAAACTGGAAGCCAAGGCGCCGGACCTGAAAAACATTGCCGACCTGGGCAAGTATGCCGCCGTGTTCAAGGACGCCGAAGAACCCGCCAAGGGCCGTTTCTACAACTGCCCGGCGGGCTGGACCTGTGAGCTGGACAACAGCGAAATGCTGAAAAGCTACGGCCTGGAAAGCAGCTACACCAACTTCCGTCCGGGCACCGGCCCGGCACTGGATGCCGCAGTGCTGTCGAGCTACAAGCGTGGCGAGCCGATCCTGTTCTACTACTGGTCGCCAACGCCGCTGATGGGTCAGGTTGACCTGGTGAAACTCGAAGAGAAGCCGGGCGTGGACAAGCGCGTGACCATCAAGGTCGGCCTGTCCAAGACCTTCCACGAGCAAGCCCCGGAACTGGTGGCCGTGCTGGAAAAGGTCAACCTGCCGATCGACCTGCTGAACCAGAACCTCGGGCGTATGGCCAAAGAGCGGATCGAGTCGCCAAAACTGGCCAAGATCTTCTTGAAGGAACATCCTGAAGTCTGGCACGCATGGGTGAGCGAAGACGCAGCCAAAAAGATCGACGCGGCCTTGTAGGTTGAGCTTCTCCGACTGCCGTCAGCGGCAGTCGGATGCTTGATCGCAACCCCTTGATTGAGAGTCTCTTATGTTTCCCGAAAGCTTTACCTTTTCCATCGCCGACTGGGTCAACGGTTGGGTCGATTCGCTGGTCACCAACTACGGCGATGTGTTCCGCAGCATCTCCGACACCCTGTTGTGGGCCATCGTCAATCTTGAAGGGCTGCTGCGTGCGGCGCCCTGGTGGCTGATGCTGGCAATCGTGGCGGGCGTTGCCTGGCACGCGACCCGCAAGGTCGTGACCACCTCCGTGATCGTCGGTTTGCTGTTCCTGGTGGGCGCGGTCGGCCTCTGGGACAAGCTGATGCAGACCCTCGCGCTGATGATGGTCGCGACGGTCATTTCGGTGCTGATCGGCATTCCGCTGGGCATTCTCTCGGCACGCAGCAATCGCCTGCGTTCGGTGCTGATGCCGTTGCTGGACATCATGCAGACCATGCCGAGCTTCGTGTACCTGATCCCGGTGCTGATGCTGTTCGGCCTGGGCAAGGTCCCGGCGATTTTCGCCACCGTGATCTACGCCGCGCCGCCGCTGATCCGCCTGACTGATCTGGGCATCCGCCAGGTCGACGGTGAAGTGATGGAAGCGATCAACGCCTTCGGTGCCAACCGCTGGCAGCAACTGTTTGGCGTGCAATTGCCGCTGGCCCTGCCGAGCATCATGGCCGGGATCAACCAGACCACCATGATGGCCCTGTCGATGGTGGTAATTGCCTCGATGATCGGTGCCCGTGGCCTGGGTGAAGATGTGTTGGTGGGGATTCAGACCCTCAACGTCGGACGCGGCCTTGAAGCCGGTCTGGCGATCGTGATTCTGGCAGTGGTGATCGACCGCATTACACAGGCGTACGGTCGTGCACGGCATGAGGTGAGCAAATGAACAACGCAGCCATCAGCAAGATCGAAGTCAAAAACGTCTTCAAGATTTTCGGTAACCGTTCCAAGGAAGCGCTGGGCATGATCGGCCAGGGCAAAACCAAGGATCAGGTGCTGGCCGAAACCGGCTGCGTGGTCGGTGTGAACGACCTGTCGTTGAGCATCGGCAGCGGCGAGATCTTCGTGATCATGGGCCTGTCCGGTTCCGGCAAATCGACCCTGGTGCGCCACTTCAATCGCCTGATCGACCCGACCAGCGGCGCGATCCTGGTGGATGGCGTGGACATCCTGCAATACGACATGGAAGCCCTGCGCGAATTTCGTCGTCGCAAGATCAGCATGGTGTTCCAGAGCTTCGGCCTGTTGCCGCACAAGACCGTGGTGGACAACGTCGCCTACGGCCTGAAAGTGCGCGGCGAGAGCAAGCAGATGTGCACCGAACGCGCGCTGCACTGGATCAACACCGTGGGCCTCAAGGGCTACGAAAACAAATACCCGCATCAGCTCTCGGGCGGCATGCGTCAGCGTGTGGGCCTGGCGCGTGCGTTGGCGGCGGACACCGACATCATCCTGATGGACGAAGCCTTCAGTGCGCTCGATCCGCTGATTCGCGCCGAGATGCAGGACCAGTTGCTGGAGCTGCAAAAGACCCTGCACAAGACCATCGTCTTCATTACCCACGACCTCGACGAGGCCGTGCGCATCGGCAACCGCATCGCGATCCTCAAGGATGGCCGCCTGATTCAGGTCGGCACCCCGCGAGAGATCCTGCATTCGCCGGCGGATGAGTATGTCGACCGGTTCGTACAGCGGCGGGCGGCGGTGGTTTAAAGGTTTGCGGCGTTTGTGCCGGCCCCATCGCGAGCAGGCTCGCTCCCACACCTGTAGGAGCGAGGCTTGCCCGCGAAGGCGCCGGTGAAGCTGCATCAATATTCAGGTTGTACGGTTGAGGTTAATGATGTCCCAGGCTGAAAAAATCGTTATCGCCGATGCCCCGTTGCGTTGGCAGGATGTGGTCGCGGTAGCCCGTCACGGCGCACAACTCGAGCTGTCGGCCCAGACCTGGGCACGCATCGACAATGCCCAGGCGATCGTCCAGCGCATCGTCACCAGCGGCGAACGCGCCTATGGCGTCAACACCGGTCTGGGCGCGCTTTGCAACGTTTCGCTCAAAGACGAACAGCTCAGCCAACTGTCGCGCAACACCTTGCTCAGCCATGCCTGTGGCGTCGGCGTACCACTGGCCGACGAGCAGACCCGTGCGATCATGTGCGCAGCGATCCGCAACTACTCCCAGGGCAAATCCGGCATTCATCGGCAAGTGGTCGAAGCCTTGCTGGCGCTGCTCAATCGGGGCATCACCCCGCAAGTGCCGTCCCAGGGTTCGGTCGGTTACCTGACCCACATGGCACACATCGGCATCGCACTGCTGGGTGTCGGCAATGTCAGCTATCGCGGGCAGATTGTTTCCGCTCAACAGGCGCTGGCTGAAGAAGGCCTGCAACCGGTTCAACTCGGTGCCAAGGACGGTTTGTGCCTGGTCAACGGTACTCCGTGCATGAGCGGCCTCAGCTGCCTGGCGATTGCCGATGCGACGCGCCTGCTGCAGTGGGCCGACGTGATCAGTGCCATGAGCTTCGAAGCCCAGCGTGGCCAGATCGCTGCGTTCGACGCCGAGATCATCGCGCTCAAACCGCATCCGGGCATGCAACAGGTCGGGATCAACCTGCGGGCGCTGCTCGATGGCAGCGAAGTGATTGCCAGCAGCAAAGGCATTCGTACGCAGGATGCGCTGAGCATCCGGTCGATCCCGCAAGTCCACGGCGCCGCTCGCGATCAGCTTGATCACGCGATCAAGCAAGTCGAAACAGAACTCAACGGCTGCACGGATAACCCGTTACTGCTGGGTACCCCGGACAACTTCCGTGTCATGTCCCAAGCAAACCCGCATGGCCAGTCGGTCGCGTTGGCGGCGGATTTGCTGGCCATCGCCATGGCCGAAATCGGCTCCATCGCCGAACGACGTCTGGACCGTTTGATCAACCCGCACGTCAGCGGTCTGCCGGCGTTCCTGGTGGCCAATCCGGGGGTGAACTCCGGGATGATGATCGTGCAATACGTCGCCGCTTCGCTGTGTGCGGAAAACCGCCAGTTGGCGCAACCGGCGGTGCTCGACAACTACGTCACTTCCGGCTTGCAGGAAGACCACCTGAGCATGGGCACCAACGCCGCGCTGAAGCTGCATCGCGCACTGGAAAACTGCACGCAGATCCTCGCCATCGAGTACCTGCTGGCGGCCCAGGCTTTTGAGTTCCTCAAAGAGCAACGCTTCGGCGCCGGCACCGATGCGGCGTGGCGTCTGCTGCGTGAGCGTGTTCCGGCCTACGACCAGGATCGCTGGCTGGCGCCGGACATCGCCGCCGCTGCCGGCGTATTGAAAGACTCGAATTTGCTGCACAAGGCTTTACCGAATCTGAACTGATTTCCACACAACACCAACGTGCCAAGGCGCGGCTCCCAAAAAGCGAGTCGCGACGGACAACGGATATCTCCGGAGCGTCTGGTGAGTCTTCTTCGTTTATGAAGAATAAAAACTCTCAAAAGGAGCACAAAATGACTGCACTAAACCTGATCCCCGGCCAACTGAGCCTTGCCCAACTGCGTGATGTCTATCAGCAACCGGTCAAAATCACCCTCGATAACAGCGCTGCTGCCCAGATCGAAGCCAGCGTTGCCTGCGTGGAACAGATCCTCGCCGAGAACCGCACCGCTTACGGCATCAACACCGGTTTCGGCCTGCTGGCCTCGACCCGCATCGCCAGCGAAGACCTGGAAAACCTGCAGCGCTCGCTGGTGCTGTCCCACGCTGCCGGCGTCGGCGAGCCGATCAGCGACGCGTTGGTGCGTCTGGTCATGGTGCTCAAGGTCAACAGCCTGAGCCGTGGTTTCTCCGGTATTCGTCGCGTGGTCATCGACGCGCTGATCGCCCTGATCAACGCCGAGGTTTACCCGCACATTCCATTGAAAGGTTCGGTCGGTGCCTCCGGCGACCTGGCGCCATTGGCCCACATGTCGCTGGTGCTGCTGGGTGAAGGCAAGGCTCGTTACAAAGGCGAGTGGATGGAAGCGACCGAAGCGCTGAAAGTCGCCGGTCTGACCCCGCTGACCCTGGCCGCGAAAGAAGGCCTGGCGCTGCTCAACGGTACTCAGGTGTCCACCGCTTACGCGCTGCGTGGCCTGTTTGAAGGTGAAGATCTGTTCGCGGGCGCCCTGGCGCTGGGCGGCCTGACCGTCGAAGCGGTGCTGGGTTCGCGCTCGCCGTTCGACGCCCGCATCCACGCTGCCCGTGGCCAGAAAGGCCAGATCGACGCCGCTGCCGCTTACCGCGACCTGCTGGGCGAGCGCAGTGAAGTGTCCGATTCGCACGAGAACTGCGAAAAGGTCCAGGACCCGTACTCCCTGCGCTGCCAGCCGCAAGTCATGGGCGCCTGCCTGACCCAGTTCCGTCAGGCTGCCGAAGTGCTCGCCGTCGAAGCCAACGCCGTTTCGGATAACCCGTTGGTGTTCGCTGCTGAAGGTGACGTGATCTCTGGCGGTAACTTCCACGCCGAACCTGTCGCGATGGCCGCCGACAACATGGCCCTGGCCATCGCTGAAATCGGCTCGCTGAGCGAACGCCGCATCTCGCTGATGATGGACAAGCACATGTCGCAACTGCCGCCGTTCCTGGTGGCCAATGGCGGCGTGAACTCCGGCTTCATGATCGCCCAGGTGACCGCTGCGGCACTCGCCAGCGAGAACAAGGCGTTGTCCCATCCGCATTCGGTGGACAGCCTGCCGACCTCCGCCAACCAGGAAGACCACGTGTCGATGGCTCCGGCTGCCGGCAAGCGTCTGTGGGAAATGGCCGAGAACACCCGCGGCGTTCTGGCGGTGGAATGGTTGGCCGCGGCTCAAGGCCTTGACCTGCGTGAAGGTCTGAAGACCTCGCCAAAACTGGAAAAGGTTCGGGCGATTCTGCGTAAAGAAGTGCCGTTCTATGAGAAGGACCGCTTCTTTGCGCCGGATATCAATGCGGCTAGCGAGTTGTTGGCGACGCGTTGCCTGAATGAACTGGTGACGGCTAAGTTGCTGCCTAGCCTGTAAGGGCGCCATCGCTGGCAAGCCAGCTCCTACAAGGATCGTGTTGACCCTGTAGGAGCCAGCTTGCTGGCGATACGATTTTGAACATTGTGGAGATTACGGGATGAAAACTCTCTGGCAACACTGCCACGTCGCAACCATGGCGCAAGGCGTCTACTCGATCATCGAGGACGCGGCCATCGTGACGTCCGGTGCGCACATTGAGTGGATCGGCCCACGTGCTGAACTGCCGGCGGGTGAATACCCGGCCGTCAACGATTTGAACGGGGCCTGGGTTACGCCGGGCCTGATCGACTGCCACACCCACACGGTGTTTGGCGGTAACCGCAGCGGTGAATTCGAACAGCGTCTGCAAGGCGTCAGCTATGCGGAAATCGCCGCAGCCGGCGGCGGCATCGCCAGCACCGTGCGCGCCACGCGCGCCGCCAGTGAAGACGAGTTGTTCGCCAGCGCCGCCAAGCGGCTGAAGAGTTTGATGCGCGATGGCGTGACCAGCATCGAAATCAAATCCGGCTACGGCCTCGACCTGGCCAACGAACGCAAGATGCTGCGCGTGGCCCGCCGTCTCGGAGCCGAACTACCGATCAGTGTGCGCAGCACCTGCCTGGCGGCTCACGCCTTGCCGCCGGAATACAAGGATCGCGCCGACGACTACATCGATCACATCTGCGCCGAGATGCTCCCGGCCCTGGCCGCCGAAGGGCTGGTGGATGCGGTGGACGCGTTTTGCGAATACCTGGCGTTCTCGCCGGCACAGGTCGAGCGGGTGTTCGTCACTGCGCAAAAACTGGGCTTGCCGGTGAAGCTGCATGCCGAGCAACTGTCGTCGCTGCACGGTTCGAGCCTGGCGGCGCGTTATCACGCTCTGTCCGCCGATCACCTGGAATTCATGACCGAAGAAGACGCCATCGCCATGGCCGCGTCCGGCACGGTCGCCGTGTTGTTGCCCGGCGCGTTCTACTTCCTGCGCGAAACCCAATTGCCGCCAATGGAGGCGTTGCGCAAACACGGGGTGAAAATCGCCATCGCCAGCGACCTCAACCCCGGCACGTCACCGGCGCTGTCGCTGCGCTTGATGCTGAACATGGCTTGCACCTGTTTCCGCATGACCCCGGAAGAAGCCCTGGCCGGTGCGACGATTCATGCCGCCACCGCGCTGGGCATGGCCGACACCCATGGTTCGCTGGAAGCCGGCAAGGTCGCTGACTTCGTCGCCTGGCAAATCGATCGTCCCGCCGACCTGTCGTACTGGCTGGGCGGTGACCTGGAAAAACGCGTCGTGCGTCACGGCGTCGAAACAAGCGTTTAGGAGAGCAGTTGTGGATAAGGTTCTGAACTTCAAACAAGGCCGCGTGCCGCTGCTGATCAGCATGCCCCACGCCGGCGTGCGCCTGACCCCGGCGGTTGAAGCCGGGTTGATCCCCGACGCGAAAAGCTTGCCGGACACCGACTGGCACATCCCGAAACTCTACGAATTCGCTGCCGAACTGGGCGCCAGCACTCTGGCTGCCGAGTACTCGCGCTTCGTCATCGACCTGAACCGACCGTCCGACGACAAACCGTTGTACGTCGGCGCCACGACCGGTCTGTACCCGGCGACGCTGTTTGACGGCATTCCGTTGTTCCGTGAAGGCATGGAGCCGTCGGCCGCTGAGCGTGCGACGTATCTGGAGCAGGTCTGGACGCCGTATCACAGCACGTTGCAGAACGAGCTGGCTCGTATGAAAGCCGAATTCGGCTATGCATTGCTGTTTGATGCGCACTCGATCCGCTCGATCATCCCGCACCTGTTCGACGGCAAGCTGCCGGACTTCAACCTCGGCACGTTCAACGGCGCCAGTTGCGATCCACAGTTGGCGACTCAACTGGAAGCGATCTGCGCCAGGCACACCGATTACAGCCATGTGCTGAACGGGCGCTTCAAGGGCGGCCACATCACCCGGCACTATGGCAATCCGGCGCAAAACATCCACGCCGTGCAACTGGAGTTGGGCCAGTGCACGTACATGGAAGAGTTCGAGCCGTTCCGTTATCGCCCGGACCTGGCAGAGCCGACGCAAGTGGTGCTCAAGGAGTTGCTGCAAGGGCTGCTGACCTGGGGCCAAAAGCACTACAGCCCCTGAAGCCTGGCGCAAAACCCTGTAGGAGCGAGCTTGCTCGCGATGGACGTTAACGATAACGCGTGCTGCCTGAATAAACGCGTTGCCCATAGGTTTTTCGCGAGCAAGCTCGCTCCTACACGGGGTGGTGTTCATTCGAAAGTGCTGCCTCACAGTCGCCACTGTGCAAATCTCGGTCGCTACAGTTCGCTTTTGGTCTCTCACTGCTGCGTAATGTTCTGGACACGGTGCATCAAGACACCGGACCCATAATAATTCTGCCGCACGAGATCATTCCCAATGAAAAGACTGTTGACCTGCTGTCTCTCAATCCTCTGCGGTACCGCTCTCCTGAGCACCCCTGTTCTGGCCAGTGACGACGCTTCCTGCAAAGCCGTGCGAATGGGCGTGGTCAACTGGACCGACGTCATCGCCACCAGCGGCATGGCCGACGTGCTGCTCAACGGCCTTGGCTACGAAAGCAAGCAAACCAGCGCCGTGCAGCAAATCATCTTCGCCGGCATCCGCGACAAGCGCCTGGACATCTTCCTCGGTTACTGGAAACCGGCGATGGACAAGAACATCGCGCCGTTCCTGGCCGCCAATCAAGTGAAGGTCCTGGAAAAACCGAGCCTGGCCGACGCCCAGGCAACCCTCGCCGTGCCGGAATACGTGGCCGAGGCCGGGCTGAAAACCTTCGCCGATATCGCCAGGTTCAAGGACCAGCTCGGCGGCAAAATCTACGGCATCGAGCCGGGCAGTGGCGCCAACACCACGATCAAAACCATGATCGAGTCCAATCAGTTCGGCCTGAAGGATTTCAAACTGATCGAGTCCGGTGAGGCCGGCATGCTTGCCGCTGTGCAACGGGCGGTGAATCGCAAGGAGTTCGTGGTGTTCGTCGGCTGGACTCCGCACCCGATGAACATCAACATGAAAATCGCTTACCTGACCGGCAGCGAAGATGTTTACGGGCCGAACGAAGGCGCGGCGACGGTCTCCACCGTGACGTCTCCGGACTACGCCGAGCGTTGCCCGAACGTGAACCGCTTGCTGGAGAACCTGACCTTCACCGCCGCTCAGGAAAGTCAGCTGATGGTGCCGATCATGGAGCGCAAGACGCCGCAGGACGTGGCCAGGCAGTGGCTGCGTGATCATCCGCAAGACCTGCAGCGCTGGTTGGCCGGTGTCAGCAGTTTTGATGGCAAGGATGGCGTTGCAACCGTACAAGCCAGCCTGAAAAACTGACCGTAACGCAAAACCCCTGTAGGAGTGAGACCGGCTTGCCGGCGATGGCGGAGTGTCAGTCAGCATTGTTGTTGGCTGACCCACCGCCATCGCGAGCAGGCTCGCTCCCACAGGGTTATCCCACTCTCCACAAAACCGTGGCGGCAGGTCCATGGAAACTTATCCCCTTTCCAACGAAATGACGGCATTCGTCGAGAAAACCGTCAGCTTCAACGCCACCGACACCAGCCTCGCCGGACTGCGCCAGGCCTACAGCGAGATGTGCCGGGCGTTCACCCCGCCGCGTCCCGCCGGGCTGTATGTCGTGGATTTTGTATTGGCCGGTGTACCGATTCGGTCCTATCAGCCCGCAGCTTTGCCATCGACCGACGGTAGCCCGTGCATTGTGTATCTGCACGGCGGCGGTTGGGTGGTGGGGGATCTGGATTCCCACGACTTCATCTGCGCCGAGCTGGCGTCTACGCTCGGCGTGTTGGTGATCGCGGTCGATTATCGTCTGGCGCCGGAGCATCCGTTTCCAGCGGCGTTCGATGACTGCCTGAAAGTCTGGCGAGCGCTGCGCACCGGGCCGTTTCAGCTGGACCCCGCACGTACGCTGGTGGCCGGCGACAGCGCCGGTGGCAATCTCGCCGCCGCGCTGTGCCTGGCACTGCGCGATGCGGGTGAACCACTGCCGGCGGCGCAAGTGCTGATCTATCCCGGCCTCGGTGGCGATCACCGTTTGCCCTCACGCAGTGAATGCAGCGACGCTCCTCTGCTCAGCAGCAGTGACGTGGATTGTTATCACGCCTTGTATTTGCGCGGCACTCAAACGCCTGGCACCTATGCCATGCCGTTGCTCGCCGGGGATTTGCGCGGATTGCCGCCGGCATTGATCGCGGTGGCGCAGTTCGACCCGCTGCGCGATGACGGCGTGCTGTACGCCGAGCGCCTGAACGCTGCGGGCGTGGCCGCGACGCTTTATTACGGGGAAGGGCTGGTTCATGGCTGTCTGCGGGCGCGGGGTCAGGTCGCGGAGGTCGATGCGCTCTACGAAACACTGCTCGGCTATTTGGCAAAAAAACGGGTGGCAAAACTCTGACTCTGCATGGGCATGCTCATTGACGTAAATCGGGTTTATGATGCCCAACGGCAGAATAATAGAAGTCCCCCCAGGGATGACCTCGACCCCTTACGGAGCGCGCAATGCAGACTTTGTACCCGCAGATCAAACCCCACGCCCGGCACGATCTGGCTGTCGATGAAACCCACACCCTGTATGTAGACGAAAGCGGTTCACCGGAAGGTTTGCCGGTGGTGTTCATCCACGGCGGCCCCGGTGCCGGGTGTGATGCACAGAGTCGCTGCTTTTTTGATCCGAACCTGTATCGCATTGTCACCTTCGACCAGCGCGGTTGTGGTCGCTCCACGCCCCACGCCAGCCTGGAAAACAACACCACCTGGGATCTGGTCGCCGACCTTGAGCGGATTCGCCAGCATCTGGGCATCGATAAATGGGTGCTGTTCGGCGGCTCGTGGGGCTCGACCTTGGCGCTGGCCTACGCGCAAACCCATCCGGAGCGTGTGCACGGTCTGATCCTGCGCGGGATTTTTCTCTGCCGTCCGCAGGAAATCGAGTGGTTCTATCAGGCGGGCGCCAGTCGTCTGTTCCCTGATTACTGGCAAGACTACATTGCGCCGATCCCGCTGGATGAGCGCGAAGACTTGCTCGGCGCTTTCCACAAGCGCCTGACCGGCAACGATCAGATCGCCCAGATGCATGCGGCCAAAGCCTGGTCCACCTGGGAAGGGCGGACCGCGACCTTGCGTCCGAACCCGTTGGTGGTCGATCGTTTCTCCGAGCCGCAACGGGCGTTGTCCATCGCGCGCATCGAATGTCACTACTTCACCAACAATGCGTTCCTTGAGCCGAATCAGTTGATCCGCGACATGGGCAAGATCGCCCATCTGCCGGGCGTGATCGTTCACGGTCGCTACGACGTGATTTGCCCGCTGGATAACGCCTGGGAATTGCATCAGAACTGGCCGAACAGTGAACTGCAGGTCATCCGTGATGCCGGGCATGCCGCCTCCGAACCCGGCATTACCGATGCCTTGGTGCGCGCCGCCGATCAGATGGCCCGGCGCCTGCTTGACCTGTCCCCAGCAGAAGCATGAAGGGCCTGTTGCAGCGCGTGCGTGGCGCGCGCGTCGAGGTAGCGGGGGAGGTGGTCGGTGCCGTCGATCAGGGTTTGCTGGTACTGGTGGCGGTCGAGCCCGAGGACACTCGGGCCAGCGCCGACAAACTTCTGCATAAGCTGCTTAACTATCGTGTGTTCAGTGACGCCGAGGGCAAGATGAATCTGTCCCTGGCGGATGTCGGGGGCGGGTTGCTGCTGGTCTCTCAGTTCACCCTGGCCGCCGACACCAAAAACGGGTTGCGCCCGAGTTTTTCAACCGCTGCCCCTCCGGCGCTGGGCGAGGAGCTTTTCGACTATCTATTAGAGAAAGCGAAACAGGTGCATGGCACAGTGGCATCAGGTAGATTCGGCGCGGATATGCAGGTGCACCTGGTCAATGATGGCCCGGTAACCTTCCTGTTACAGACCTGAAAGCGCTTGAAACAAGTTTTTAAGCGCTTTTTCACTGAAAACAGGGGTTTTTCGCGAGAAATACTTTGTTGCGCCTGATGCGTTGTAACGCGGCCTACTAGATAATCGCGCGCTACGGGGATCAGCGTTCGTTGGTCCGTTTTGACTTAGGTAGAGACTTGTCCTGGGCCTGTTGGGGAATCATTTAGCCCCATAGGAGTCGGAACAATGCTCGCCAACTTGGCAAGAGTGGTTTGTAGGGACGGGTTTTTCATCCCGTTTACCTCACAGGCCCTTTAACTGGCCGTTGGTTTTTTGATCTGTTTTCGGCGAGGGTTGCTCGTGATTGTTAGTCCCTGTAATGCACCAAGATTGTCAGCCAAACGGCTACGAAGCGCACTGGTAGCGGGCTCTGCACTGCTCTGCCTGTTCAGCGCCGGCCAGCTTTGGGCATTCAATCTGGATGATGTATCGGTCAAGGCAAAAGAGCTGGCCGGGCAGAAATTCGAAGCCCCGCGCAGTAACCTGCCGAACGAATTCCGTGAGATGAAATTCGCGGACTATCAGAAAATTCGTTTCCTGACCGAAAAAGCCGAATGGGCCGATCAGAAAACCCCGTTCAAGCTTTCGTTCTATCACCAGGGTATGCATTTCGATACTCCGGTGAAAATCAACGAAATCACGGCCAACACCGTCGAAGAGATCAAATACGACCCGTCTCGTTTCGATTTCGGCGACCTGAAATTCGATCCTAAAGCCACCGAACAACTGGGTTATGCCGGTTTCCGTGTGCTGTACCCGATCAACAAGGCCGACAAGCAAGACGAAATCATGACCATGCTCGGCGCGAGTTACTTCCGCGTTGTCGGCAAGGGTCACACGTATGGCTTGTCCGCTCGCGGCCTGGCAATCGATACCGCGTTGCCGTCCGGCGAAGAATTCCCGCGTTTCCGTGAGTTCTGGATTCAACAGCCGAAGCCGGGCGACAAGCACCTGGTGATCTTCGCGCTGCTGGATTCGCCACGCGCCACCGGTGCCTATCGCCTGACCCTGCGTCCGGGCAGCGACACCATTGTCGACGTCAAGGCGCAGATGTTCCTGCGTGACAAGGTCACCAAGCTTGGCGTTGCGCCGTTGACCAGCATGTTCCTGTTCGGCGCCAACCAGCCGTCGAAAGTGCTGAACTACCGCCGCGAACTGCACGATTCCAGCGGCCTGTCGATCCATGCCGGCAACGGCGAGTGGATCTGGCGTCCGCTGAACAACCCGAAACACCTGGCGGTGAGCAACTTCTCGATCGAGAACCCGCGCGGTTTCGGCTTGCTGCAACGTGGCCGTGACTTCAGCCACTACGAAGACCTCGACGACCGCTACGACAAGCGCCCAAGTGCCTGGATCGAGCCAAAAGGCGATTGGGGCAAGGGTTCTGTCGACCTGGTCGAAATTCCGACTGCCGATGAAACCAACGACAACATCGTTGCCTTCTGGAGCCCGGAAAAACTGCCTGAGCCAGGTCAGCCGCTGGAATTCGGCTACCGCCTGCACTGGACCATGGACGAAGCGGCGATTCACGCACCGGACAGCGCCTGGGTCAAACAGACCTTGCGCTCCACCGGCGACGTCAAACAGTCCAACCTGATTCGTCAGCCGGACGGCAGCGTTGCCTATCTGGTGGATTTCGAAGGCCCGTCCCTGGCAGCGTTGCCGGCCGATTCAGACGTTCGCAGCCAGGTCAGCGTGGGTGATAATGCCGAGCTGGTCGAGAACAGCGTGCGCTACAACCCTGAAACCAAGGGCTGGCGCCTGACCCTGCGCATGAAGATCAAGGATCCGGGCAAGTCCACCGAGATGCGTGCCGCACTGGTGCAGAACATCGTGCCTGCCGATCTGGCCAAGACTTCGATCCCATCGTCCACCTCTTCCGTTGCCAAGGCCGACAAAGTGGCCGCCAAGCAAGCGGAGAAAGCGGACAAGGACGCGAAGGCCGCCGAGGCCAAGCAGGCCGAAGCCAAGCCAGTTGCAGATGCCAAGGACAAGGCGAACAACAAAGACGCCAAGCAGCCTGTCGCTGCCGACGCGGCCCCAGCCACACCGGAATCGGCACCGACTGAAGAAGTCCTGACCGAGACCTGGAGCTATCAGTTGCCTGCCGATGAGTAATTCTCAAGTTCAGCCAGAAACTCTTGCCGAGTATCTGGCGCATCTGCCGATGACCGACGAGCAGCGCGCGGAACTCGCGGGCTGCAAGTCGTTCAGCGAACTTCACGAGCGTCTGTCGTCCTCGACGTTCGATGCACCGGTCGAGGCTGCTCAAGCCTCGGTCGGCCGTCGCTTGACCCTGAGCACCGCTGAAGAGCTGGAAGAAGCGGAAATGCTGGTGCTCGACGCCAGCGGTCGTGTTTGCCTCAAGGCAACCCCGCCGATCCGCAGGACCAAAGTCGTGCCGGAGCCGTGGCGCACCAACATTCTGGTGCGTGGCTGGCGGCGTCTGACCGGTCGCACCAACCCGCCGGCTCCGCCGAAAGACGAGAACGTGCTGCCGGCGGCCCGCTGGCGCACCGTGGGTTCGATCCGCCGTTACATCTTGCTGGTACTGATGCTCGGTCAAACCATCGTTGCCGGCTGGTACATGAAAGGCATCATGCCGTACCAGGGCTGGTCGTTCGTCGACCTCAACGAAGTCCTGCATCAGCCGCTCCTGCAAACCGTCACGCAAGTACTGCCGTACGCGCTGCAGACCACCATCCTGATCATGTTCGGGATTCTGTTCTGCTGGGTCTCGGCCGGTTTCTGGACCGCACTGATGGGCTTCCTCGAGTTGCTCACCGGTCACGATAAATACCGCATCTCCGGTAAAAGTGCCGGCAACGAGCCGATTCCCAAAGACGCGCGCACCGCACTGGTGATGCCGATCTGCAACGAAGACGTGCCACGGGTGTTTGCCGGTCTGCGCGCGACGTTCGAGTCGGTCGCTGCCACGGGTGACCTGGACCGCTTCGACTTCTTCGTCCTCAGCGACAGTAACGATGCCGACATCTGCGTTGCTGAACAGCAAGCCTGGCTGGACGTCTGCCGCGAAGCCAAGGGTTTCGGCAAGATCTTCTATCGCCGCCGTCGCCGTCGCGTAAAACGCAAAAGCGGCAACCTCGACGACTTCTGCCGTCGCTGGGGCGGCGACTACAAGTACATGGTCGTGCTCGACGCTGACTCCGTGATGAGCGGCGAATGCCTGACCAGTCTGGTGCGCCTGATGGAAGCCACGCCGGACGCCGGGATCATCCAGACCGCGCCGCGTGCGTCGGGCATGGACACTCTTTATGCGCGCATGCAGCAGTTTGCGACTCGCGTGTATGGTCCGCTGTTCACCGCCGGTCTGCACTTCTGGCAGTTGGGCGAATCGCACTATTGGGGCCACAACGCGATTATCCGCATGAAGCCGTTCATCGAGCACTGCGCCCTGGCGCCGTTGCCCGGTAAAGGCGCGTTCGCCGGCGCGATTCTGTCCCACGACTTCGTTGAAGCAGCGCTGATGCGCCGTGCCGGTTGGGGCGTGTGGATTGCCTACGACTTGCCGGGCAGCTACGAAGAGTTGCCGCCGAACCTGCTGGACGAACTCAAGCGTGACCGTCGCTGGTGCCACGGTAACCTGATGAACTTCCGCCTGTTCCTGGTCAAGGGCATGCACCCGGTTCACCGTGCGGTGTTCCTCACCGGCGTGATGTCTTACCTGTCGGCACCGTTGTGGTTCTTCTTCCTCGTGCTGTCGACGGCGCTGCTGGCGGTCAACACGCTGATGGAGCCGCAGTACTTCCTTGAACCGCGTCAGCTCTATCCGTTGTGGCCACAATGGCACCCGGACAAGGCCATCGCGCTGTTCTCGACCACCATCGTGCTGCTGTTCCTGCCGAAGCTGTTGAGCATCATCCTGATCTGGGCCAAGGGCGCGAAAGAGTTCGGTGGCAAGTTCAAGGTGACCCTGTCGATGCTGCTGGAGATGTTGTTCTCCATGTTGCTGGCGCCGGTGCGGATGATTTTCCACACCCGTTTCGTACTCGCCGCGTTCCTCGGCTGGGCCGCGACCTGGAACTCGCCGCAACGTGACGACGACTCCACGCCATGGAGCGAAGCGGTCAAGCGCCACGGTCCGCAAACCCTGCTGGGCTTCTTCTGGGCCCTGTTGGTGATCTGGCTGAACCCGAGCTTCCTCTGGTGGCTGGTGCCGATCGTCGGTTCGTTGATGCTGTCGATCCCGGTTTCCGTGATCTCCAGCCGTGTCGGCCTGGGCCTGAAGTCCCGTGACGAGAGCCTGTTCCTGATCCCTGAGGAATACAATCCGCCACAGGCGTTGCTGGCGACTGACCAGTACACCCATGAAAACCGTTGGCATGCGCTAAAAGACGGCTTCATCCGGTCGGTGGTCGATCCACAGCAGAACGCCCTGGCGTGCTCGCTGGCGACATCGCGCCACGGTCAGGCCGAGCCAATCGAGTGGCTGCGGATCGAGCGGGTTCGCCACGCATTGAAAGCCGGGCCTGACGGTCTGACCAACAATGAGCGTGTGCAACTGCTGAGCGATCCGGTGGCACTGGCTCGTTTGCATGAGCAGGTCTGGAGCGAAGGTCATCCCGAGTGGCTGGAAGCCTGGCGCAAATCGGTGAAATCCGATCCCCATGCGCCGTTGCTGCCGCTCAAGCCGCTGAGTGCGCAACCGCAGTTGGCATAATAAAGAACCCCGCGAAAGCGGGGTTTTTTTTGCCTCATCGTTCCCAAACACTTGTGCAAACGAGCGAGTACGTTAGCATCCGTCCCCGAATTGGTGCGCCCGGATAATTTTTGTCCGTATCGATGCGTTTCCTGAGGGGAGCCGCCGTTTGCGCGCCTCATAACGCACTGGTTTTGGGGACATGAAGATGAAGAAGTATCTCTCGATGCTGCTGGTCGGCGTCACGGCATTGGTTGCAGTCAGCGCGGCGCAGGCCGGTGCCATCGATGACGCGGTCAAGCGCGGCACGCTGAAAGTCGGCATGGACCCGACCTACATGCCGTTCGAAATGACCAACAAACGCGGCGAGATCATCGGCTTCGAAGTCGACATCCTCAAAGCCATGACCAAGGCCATGGGCGTCAAGCTGGAGCTGGTGTCCACCGGCTACGACGGCATTATCCCGGCCCTGCTCACCGACAAGTTCGACATGATCGGCAGCGGCATGACCCTGACCCAGGAACGCAACCTGCGCCTGAACTTCAGCGAACCGTTCATCGTGGTCGGCCAGACGCTGCTGATTCGCAAAGAGCTGGAAGGCACTATCAAGTCCTACAAAGACCTGAACACCGCTGACTACCGCATCACCTCCAAGCTCGGCACCACCGGCGAGATGGTCGCCAAGAAGCTGATCTCCAAAGCCAAGTACCACGGCTACGACAACGAGCAGGAAGCGGTGCTCGACGTGGTCAACGGCAAGGCCGACGCCTTTATCTATGACGCGCCTTACAACGTCGTGGCGGTGAACAAGGTCGGCAACGGCAAACTGGTGTTCCTCGACAAGCCGTTCACCTACGAGCCGCTGGCCTTTGGTCTGAAGAAGGGTGACTACGACAGCATCAACTTCATCAACAACTTCCTGCACCAGATCCACGAAGACGGCACCTACGATCGCATCCATGACAAGTGGTTCAAAGACACCGCTTGGTTGAAGGATATGGAATAAGGCCCGGTCAGACAGACCGCGTCGCCTCAATCGCAAGCAGGCTCACTCCTACAGGGGAATGCATTCCAATGTAGGAGTGAGACCGGCTTGCCGGCGATGAGGGCCTCCAAGGCAACACAGAATCCGGAACCTGCAATGAAACAGAAAAAAGCCCAATGGCCCTGGCACGTGTTGACCGTGCTGGTGCTGATCGGCCTGGCCGGCGCGTTGTATTACGCCACCTCGCTGATGTCCTACGAATGGCGCTGGAACCGCGTCCCGCAGTACTTCGCCTACCACGCCGAAGAGTCCCAGCGCGCCGCCGACATCTCCACCGTCAGCGAACTGGTGCGCAAAGGCGACAAGGCTGAAGTCACGTTGCGCAACGACGCGGGTGACGAGCAACGCGTGACCGTCGACGACAACAGCCTACAAGTCGCCCAAGGCGATGATGTGGCCGAAGGCGACGTGATCGGTGTGACTCGCCATTGGGCCGCCGGACCGCTGATGTGGGGGCTCTGGACCACCTTGTGGTTGTCCGTGGTGTCTGGCGTGCTCGGTCTGCTGATTGGCCTCGCCACGGGCTTGTGCCGTCTCTCGAACAATCCGACTCTGCGCGACCTCTCGACGATTTACGTCGAACTGGTGCGCGGTACGCCGCTGCTGGTGCAGATTTTCATTTTCTACTTCTTCATCGGCACCGTGATGAACCTGTCCCGGGAGTTCGCCGGGATCGCCGCACTGTCGTTGTTTACCGGCGCCTACGTGGCGGAAATCATCCGCTCCGGCGTGCAATCCATCGCCCGTGGCCAGAACGAAGCCGCGCGTTCCCTGGGCTTGAGCGCGGGTCAGTCGATGCGCCACGTGGTGCTGCCGCAAGCGTTCAAACGCGTGCTGCCGCCGCTCGCCGGGCAGTTCATCAGCCTGGTCAAAGACACCTCGCTGGTGTCGGTGATTGCGATTACCGAGCTGTTGAAAAGCGGTCGCGAAGTTATCACCACCTCGTTTTCGCCATTCGAAATCCTGTTCTGCGTGGCTGGCCTGTACTTGTTGATCAACCTGCCGCTGTCGAAAATCGCCAGCCGGCTTGAGCGGAGGCTCGCGCAAAGTGATTGAAGTCCGCGATCTGGTAAAAGTCTTCGACACTCGCGGCCACGTGGTGCGCGCGGTGGATAACGTCTCCACACAGGTGGCGAAGGGCGAAGTATTGGTGGTGATCGGTCCGTCCGGCTCCGGCAAGTCGACCTTCCTGCGCTGCCTCAACGGCCTGGAAGAATTCGACTCGGGCTCGGTGAGCATCGACGGCCTGCAACTGGCCGATCCGAAAACCGACGTGAATGCCTACCGCCGTGAAGTCGGCATGGTGTTCCAGCATTTCAACCTGTTCCCGCACATGACCGTGCTGGAAAACCTCTGCCTCGCCCAGAAAGTCGTGCGCAAGCGCGGCAAGAAGGAGCGTGAAGCCAAGGCCTTGGCATTGCTGGAAAAGGTTGGCATTGCGCAGAAGGCCAACGAGTTTCCGTCACGCTTGTCCGGCGGTCAGCAGCAGCGCGTGGCGATTGCACGGGCGCTGGCCATGGAGCCGAAGGTCATGCTGTTTGATGAGCCGACCTCGGCGCTCGATCCGGAAATGGTCGGTGAAGTGCTGGATGTGATGAAAACCCTGGCCGTGGAAGGCATGACCATGGTCTGCGTGACCCACGAAATGGGCTTTGCGCGGGAAGTGGCGGATCGGGTGCTGTTTTTCGATCACGGCAAATTGCTTGAAGACGCCTCGCCAGCCGAGTTCTTCGATGCGCCGAAGGATCCGCGGGCGCAGGCCTTCCTTCGTCAGGTCCTATAGCTTCAGCGTCTGTACCGACGCCTTCGCGAGCAAGCCCGCTCCCACAGTTGACCGCATACTCCTGTGGGAGCGGGCTTGCTCGCGAAGGCAACACCTCGGTCCCAAGTGAACCGAGGTCATTGCATCGCCTTATACCTTGAACCTGCCCACCAGCATCTGCAAATGCGTCCCCAACCGCGCCAGCTCAACGCTGGACGCCGCGGTCTCTTCACTGGCTGCCGAGGTCTGCTCGGACACATCGCGCACGTTCAGCACGCTGCGGTTGATCTCTTCCGCCACTGCGCTTTGCTGTTCGGCAGCGGCAGCAATCTGCTGGTTCATCGACTGAATCGCCGACACGGTGCGGGTGATGCTTTCCAGCGAGCCACCGGCGCGGCGGGTCAGTTCGACGCTGCTG
Source organism: Pseudomonas sp. GM60 (assembly GCF_000282415.1). Taxonomy (NCBI): domain Bacteria; kingdom Pseudomonadati; phylum Pseudomonadota; class Gammaproteobacteria; order Pseudomonadales; family Pseudomonadaceae; genus Pseudomonas; species Pseudomonas sp. GM60. Next base: position 120,571 of record NZ_AKJI01000024.1, on the reverse strand, counting down.
TCGGTCAGGGTGCGGCTGTTGTCCATGATGGTCGCGACTTGCTGGGTGCCGCTCTGCAGGCCGACGATCAGCTCTTCGATTTCTTCGGTGGACTTCTGGGTGCGCTGCGCCAGGCTGCGGACTTCGTCGGCGACCACCGCAAAACCACGTCCGGCTTCACCGGCGCGAGCAGCTTCAATGGCCGCGTTGAGCGCCAGCAGGTTGGTTTGCTGAGCCACGGATTTGATCACGTCGAGCACACTGCCGATCTTGTCGCTTTCGCGTTTGAGATGCCCCATGGCGTCGGTGGAGTTGCCGACTTCCTTGGCCAGGCGTTCGATTTGAGCGATGGCTTCGCCGACCACCTTGTCGCCTTCGCGGGCCTGCTGATCGGCGGCGAGCGCGGCTTCGGAGGCTTCTTCGGCGTTACGTGCGACTTCCTGCACCGTGGCGGTCATTTCGTTCATCGCGGTCGCCACCTGGTCGGTCTCGACCTTCTGGCTGTTGACGCCGGCGCTGGTCTGCTCGGTGACTGCGGACAGTTCTTCAGCGGCGCTGGCGATTTGCGTGACGCCATCGCTGATGCCGCCGATCAGTTCGCGCAGACCCAGGGTCATGCTTTGCATCGCCCGCTGGAGCTGACCGAGTTCGTCCTGACGCTCGGAAACGAGGTTCTGGGTCAGGTCGCCGGCGGCGATGCGCTCGGCCACTTTCAGCGTCTGGCTCAGCGGAATGACGATCTGCCGGGTGATCGCCCATGCCGCGAACAGGCCGAAGACCAGCGCCAGGGCGGTGGCCAGCAACAGCATGTTCTTGGCGTGTGCGGCGTCAGTGTCACGGATGACGGTTTGCGAGGCAGTGAGCTTTTTGCTGACGTCTAACAGGATATCGCCTTGAGCGGCCATGCGTTTCAACGCGGCGGCGCTGGCAACCTGAGAGTCACGGAACTGGCTGACAGCGGCGCGGTAGGCTTTGAGTGAATCGCTGGCCTGTTGCAGGTTGGCGATGTGCTGCTCCGGCAATCTGGACGGCAGGCTTTCGAGGTTTTTCAACGCATTGTCGATGGCGTCCAGCGCCGGTTGTTCGGCTTCGGTCTTGCCGCTGTAGGTATAGCCGCGCACCTGGAAGCGAGCTTGCTGGATCAGTTTGCTCAGGTCGATAACGCTGTTGAAATCGGCGACGCTGTCGCCTTGCAGCAAGGATTTCTCGACTTCACCCACGCGCGCCACGGCGTTATCGGCCGTGGCGCCGAGTTTGCTGCGAGCATCTTCGCGGTTGGCGCCAGCCTGGGTCATGGCGGCGAAGGCTTGCTTGTACTCGCTGACCGCGGCCAGTTGCTGATCGACCATGGCTGCGTCGGCAGGTTGCTCGATCAGTGTGCGGGCGGTTTTCAAACCGGTGTCGAGTTGGCCGAGCAGGTCGTTGACGGCGCCAGGGCCTTGTTCGCCACGGCGCATTTCGTAGTCCAGGCGGGCCAGGCGCAGGTCTTTGGTCAGTTCATTGAGGCTGGCAATGAACCCAAGCTTGTCGCCGCGATTCACCACGTCACTCAGGCCGGTCCAGCCCGTGACGGTGATCAACAATGTCAGCAGCAGTACCAGACCGAAGCCGATACCCAGTTTGCGATTGACGCTGACGTTCCCCAGTTTCTCGGCTAGCCATCGGTACATGCTGCAACTCCCACGGACCACAAGTTGGTTTTATGGGAACTGTATCGGCAGGCGGGCAGGATTCTGTAGGAGCGAGCCTGCTCGCGATGGACGTTAACGATGACGAGGGCTGCCTGAATGAATGCGGCGCCCTCTCGGTTTTCGCGGGCAAGCCCGCTCCTACAGGGGATGCGTAATGGCTAGAAGAGGCGGGCGAGCAGCGCGGTGACGGCGGTTTCGACGCGCAGGATACGCTCGCCGAGCTGCACCGGTTGCAGGCCGGACTTGGCCAGCAGGTCGATTTCGTAGGGGATCCAGCCGCCTTCCGGGCCGATGGCCAACGTGACTGGCTCGTCGAGGCCGCGGGGGCAGGGTGGGTAATTGCCCGGATGGCCGACCAGGCCGAGGGTGCCTTCGGCAATCGCTGGCAGTCGGTCTTCGACAAACGGCTTGAAGCGCTTCTCGATGACAATTTCAGGCAACACGCTGTCCCGAGCCTGTTCGAGGCCGAGGATCAGTTGCTCGCGAATCGCTTCCGGTTCCAGGAACGGGGTCTGCCAGAAGCTTTTCTCGACGCGATAGCTGTTCACCAGCACGATCCGTGGCACACCCATGGCCGCCACGGTCTGAAACACCCGACGCAGCATTTTGGGACGTGGCAGGGCCAGCACCAGGGTCAGCGGCAGCTTGGCCGGTGGCGGTTGGTCGAGGGTGACGCGCAGTTCGGCTTCGTCGGCGTCCAGGCGCAGCACTTCGGCCGAACCCATCAGGCCGCCGATACGCCCGACGCGCATGCTGTCACCCACTTCACAGCGGTGGACTTCCTGCATGTGCGTCAACCGGCGATCACGCAGGATCGCCCGGTCGGCCGCAATGAAATCGGCCTCTTCGAGGAGCAGCAGGTTCACGCTTGGGTCGCTGGCGGCTGGTCGTTGTGATCGTCAACCGGTTGGTCGTCCGGATGGTCGCCGCGCTTGCTGATCAAGCCGCCGAACAGGATGCCGATTTCAAACAGCAGCCACATCGGTACGGCCAGCAGCGTCTGCGAGAAGATGTCCGGTGGCGTCAGGATCATGCCGACCACGAAGCAGCCGATGATCACGTACGGGCGGATTTTCTTCAGGTATTTGACGTCGACTACGCCGATCCACACCAGCAGCACCACGGCCACCGGAATCTCGAACGCCACGCCGAAGGCGAAGAACAGCGTCATGACGAAATCGAGGTAGCTGCTGATGTCGGTCATCATTTCCACGCCGGCCGGGGTGGCGGCGGCGAAGAATTTGAAGATCAGCGGGAATACCAGGTAATAGGCGAATGCCATGCCGGCGTAGAACAGCATGATGCTCGATACCAGCAACGGCACCGCGATGCGTTTTTCATGCTTGTACAGGCCCGGCGCAATGAAGCCCCAGATCTGATGCAGGATCACCGGGATCGCCAGGAACAGCGACACCATCATGGTCAGCTTCAGTGGCGTCAGGAACGGCGACGACACGTCGGTGGCGATCATCGTCGCGCCCACTGGCAGATACTGGCGCAGCGGCGTGGAGACGAAGGTGTAGATCTGCTGGGTGAACGCAAACAACCCGGCGAAGATGATGAAGATCGCCGCTACGCAGCGCAGCAGACGGGTACGCAACTCGGTGAGGTGCGAAACCAGCGGCATGTGCTGGTCGTTTTCTGGGAGATCGCTCATGAGGCTCGCGGCGGCAAAGTGGTGTCGTGAGGAGCCGGCGTTGTCGGCGCGGCGGCAGGAGCAACGGGTTCTGCATGCGCCACGACTGGCGCCGCTTCAACCGCTTCTACCGCTTTCACGGTTTCCGTCGGCGCAGTAGCAGGCGCGGATTCTGTCGTCGATGCATGGATCGTCTGCTCCGCCACCGGCTGAACCGGAGTGGCTTCCTGCTGGGTCGGCGTGAAAATTTTCCGCGCCTCCTGTTCCAGCGACAGAATGTGCTCGTTGTGCAGTTGCCGACGAATCTCGTCGGCACCGATTTCACGCTCAACTTCCTGTTTGATCGCATTGAAGCTGCGCTTCAGGCGACCGACCCACAGGCCGGCGGTGCGCGCAGCACCCGGCAGACGCTCGGGGCCCAGCACCAGCAGGGCCACGAGGCCGACGAGCAGCAGTTCAGAGAAGCTGATACCAAACATTAGTCAGTGCTCACACGTCTTTGCGGATCGGCTCTTCGACTTTTTGCGCCTGCACGTCGATGGTGTGCGGCTGGTTCACGGACTGGGTGGTCTGTGGCTGAACAGGCGGAACCGGTTGGGCCGCTGCCGGATCGGCGGGTTTTTCGTCGTCGTTCATGGCTTTCTTGAAGCCCTTGATCGATTCGCCGACGTCAGTGCCGAGGTTTTTCAGTTTCTTGGTGCCGAACACCAGCACGACAACAACCAGGATGACGATCCAGTGTTTCCAGTCAAAAATGCCCATGTTGCTGCTCCTCTCTAATAGTTGTTCAGGCAGACGGGCGCGAGGCTTTCTCTGCGTGTCCGGACAGACCGAAACGACGGTCCAGTTCATCGAGTACAGCTTGTGGATGCTGCCCCAGTTGGGCGAGCATGACCATGCTGTGGAACCACAAATCGGCGGTCTCGTAGATCACATCGCTGCAGTCGCCGCTGATGGCGGCATCCTTGGCGGCGATGATGGTTTCGACCGACTCTTCGCCGACTTTTTCCAGAATCTTGTTCAAGCCCTTGTGGTACAGGCTGGCGACGTACGAGCTGTCGGCGGCGGCGCCTTTGCGCGCTTCCAGTACCTCGGCCAGTCGGGTCAGAGTGTCACTCATGTGTGTGTCCTGCGGAATAGATGGCGTGCGGGTCTTTGAGAACCGGGTCGACGGTTTTCCAGTCGCCGTTCTCGAAGACGCGATAGAAGCAGCTCTGCCGACCGGTATGGCAGGCGATGTCGCCGATCTGCTCGACCATCAGGATGATCACGTCGGCGTCGCAGTCCAGGCGCATCTCATGCAGGGTCTGCACGTGGCCGGACTCTTCGCCCTTGCGCCACAACTTGCCACGGGAACGTGACCAGTAGATGGCGCGGTTTTCGGCAGCGGTCAGTTCCAGCGCTTCGCGGTTCATCCAGGCCATCATCAGGACGCGCCCGGTCTTGTGATCCTGGGCGATTGCCGGCACCAGGCCGTCGGCGTCCCACTTGATCTCGTCCAGCCAGTTTTTCATCTTCGACTCCGACAGCGGGCTCCGCACTACATGAGCAGAGTCCAACGTTCAAACAGTGTGCCAGTGGATCACACAACTGGCTATCGGCGAACGACCAGATACAAGCCGACGGCCATCATGATTCCCGCCGGCCAGTAGGCCAGTTCGTTCAACGGCCCGCCCATGGCCAGTATTGCGCCGCCGGCCAGGTGCGCGGTACCGAGCAGGCGCAGGAACCAGTCGTCCCGGCGTCGATGCCACGATGGCGGCGGGTCGTAAGCGTGGGGCTGCGACATGCGTTCGAGCAGATCGCGCGCCATGTTGGCCAGGTGCGGCAGTTGTTCGAACTGGTTCTGCACGTTGCCGAGCAAGGCTTTGGGGCTGACGCGCTCGCGCATCCAGCGTTCGAGGAACGGCTGGGCGGTGTTCCACAGATCGAGGTCCGGGTACAGCTGACGGCCCAGGCCTTCGATGTTCAACAGGGTTTTTTGCAGCAAAACGAGTTGTGGCTGCACTTCCATGTTGAAGCGTCGGGCGGTCTGGAACAGGCGCATCAGCACCTGACCGAAGGAAATATCTTTTAACGGTTTTTCGAAGATAGGCTCGCAAACGGTACGGATCGCCGCTTCGAATTCGTTGAGTTTGGTTTCCGCCGGTACCCAGCCCGAGTCGATGTGCAGTTGCGCCACGCGCCGGTAATCGCGTTTGAAGAACGCGAACAGGTTGCGCGCCAGGTAATCCTGGTCTTCCGGGGTCAGGCTGCCGACGATGCCGCAGTCGATCGCAATGTACTGCGGGCTCCACGGGTTGACGGTGCTGACGAAGATGTTGCCCGGGTGCATGTCGGCATGGAAGAAACTGTCGCGGAACACCTGGGTGAAAAAGATCTCGACGCCGCGCTCGGCGAGCATTTTCATGTCGGTGCGCTGGTCGGCCAGGGTCGCGAGGTCGGTGACCTGAATGCCGTAGATGCGCTCCATCACCAGCACTTTCGGCCGGCACCAGTCCCAATAGACTTGTGGCACGTACAGCAGCGCCGAACCGTCGAAATTACGCTTCAACTGGCTGGCGTTGGCCGCCTCGCGCAACAGGTCGAGTTCGTCGTAGATGGTTTTTTCGTAGTCGCTGACCACGTCCACCGGGTGCAGCAGACGCGCGTCGGCGGAGAGTTTTTCCGCTGCGCGGGCGAGGATGAACAGCCATGCCAGGTCTTGCGCGATGATCGGTTTCAGACCGGGGCGGATGACTTTGACGACGACTTCTTCACCGGTTTTCAACTGCGCGGCGTGCACCTGCGCCACCGAAGCCGAGGCCAGCGGTTCGACGTCGAAACGGCTGAACACTTCACTGATCTTTTTGCCGAGCTGTTCTTCGATCAACTTGACCGACACTTGCGAATCGAACGGCGGCACGCGGTCCTGCAGCTTCATCAGCTCATCGGCGATGTCTTCCGGCAGCAGGTCGCGGCGGGTGGACAGGATCTGCCCGAACTTGATGAAAATCGGCCCCAGGTCCTGCAGCGCCAGGCGCAATCGCGCGCCACGGCTCAGGTCCAGCGGCTTGCGCGGGAACCAGCGCCACGGCAAGGCGTAGCGCAGCGCCAGCAGAAACCACGGCAGCGGCAGGGCGAACAACAGGTCATCGAGGCGGTAGCGAATCACAACGCGCTGGATGCGCAACAAACGGCGGACGGCAAGCAGCTTCATGCGTTATCGCTTGGGTCGAGGGATCGGGAAAGGCGCTCGAAACGCGCCTCGAGACGTTCCAGATCGAGTTTGATCTGGTCCAGTTCACTGAATCGGGCTTCGGCTTCGCGCTGACCGACGAGGGTGCGCGATTCTTCGGCCAGGTATTCGCCCAGGTTCTGACCCAGGCTGGCAAATCCTTGCTGATACCAGCGTGCGCGACTGCGCAGGTGACCGCCGACCAGTTGCGTGGCCACGGGTCCCAGCCAGCGCGAAAGTTCGTATTCCCAGTCCAGCTCCAGGTCCTGGAGGATCGCGGCCAGTTCCAGCAGCACGCCGCTGTCGCCGTCGAGTTCGACTTCAGGGGCATGCAAAACCGAGGTCTTGTCCTTGCTCATCGCCAGTTTCAACAGGCTGGAAGCCGGTGCACGCAAGGTGCAGTCGGCGCCGGTTTCCCAGTGGGTCGCCAACATCAAGCCTTCGTCGCTGGGCAGGATGAACAGTTGCAGTGCCGGGCTGCGGCAATCGACGGCAATCACCCGGCCGCTCAAATGCGCCAGCCGCGGCAGCGCCGTGCTGTCGAGACGCAGCACCCGGTTCAGGCCGAGTTCAATGCTGGCGAGCAGACCGGCCAGCAACATCAGGGTTTGATGCCGCGGTGCAGGGCGACGATGCCTGCGGTCATGTTGTGGTAGGTCACGCGGTCGAAACCGGCCTCGACCATCATCGACTTCAGGGTTTCCTGATTGGGGTGCATGCGGATCGATTCGGCCAGGTAGCGATAGCTTTCCGAGTCGTTGGTGATCAGCTTGCCCATCAGCGGCATGAAGGCGAACGAGTAGGCGTCGTAGGCTTTGGACATCAGCGCGTTGGTCGGCTTGGAGAATTCCAGCACCAGCAAACGGCCGCCCGGCTTGAGTACGCGCAGCATCGAGCGCAGTGCGTCTTCTTTATGCGTCACGTTGCGCAGGCCGAAAGCGATGGTCACGCAGTCGAAATGGTTGTCCGGGAACGGCAGCTTTTCAGCATCGGCCTGAACGAATTCGACGTTGCCGGCCACACCCAGGTCCAGCAGGCGGTCACGACCGACCTTGAGCATGGATTCGTTGATGTCGGCCAACACCACCTGGCCGGTCGGGCCCACGAGGTGCGAGAATTTTTTGGTCAGGTCGCCGGTGCCGCCGGCAATGTCCAGCACGCGGTTGCCGGTGCGAACGCCCGACAGCTCGATCGCAAAACGCTTCCACAAACGGTGCATGCCGCCCGACAGGAGGTCGTTCATCAAGTCGTACTTGGCGGCTACCGAGTGGAAAACCTCAGCGACTTTTTCCGCTTTTTGGCTTTCCGGAACGTTTTTGAAACCGAAGTGCGTGGTGGGTTCGGCATCGCTGCCTTTGCGCTGATCAGTCATATCGCTGTCACCAGAAGAGAATGCGGGACATTCTAATCCCGGTGGCCTGCTTTGTCTTGGCAAGGCTGAAGGTAAGATGTAGAACCGCCGGGACGTTTTGCCGCAGGCGCGGTCAAGATGCTTCAGGAAAGTATTCATAAAGCAGGAGTCATTCGATGGCCCGTATTAGTGTTGAACGTGCCCACGGCCTGGGCAAGGAAGCAGCCCGCGAGAAGGCCAACCAGTTGGCGCAGAAACTGTCCGATCAATATGGCCTGGAGCCGCAGTGGTCCGGCGACACCCTGAACCTCAAGCGTTCCGGGGTGAAAGGCGCGGTGCATGTGGGCGAGGATTCGATTCGCGTTGATGTGGAATTGGGCCTGATGATGTCGGCCATGAGCGGCATGATCAAATCGGAAATCGAAAAGGCCCTCGATAAAGCCCTGGTCTGATTTTCGAGTCGAACCACATCCCCTGTGGGAGCCAGCCTGCTGGCGATGGCGGTGTATCAGTCAACATTGATGTTGATGGATAGATCGCTATCGCCAGCAGGCTGGCTCCCACATTTGTTTTAAGGCGCGCCCGAGGTTTTATGTCAGTTGTTAGGGTGCCGTTTCTAATTTTTCTCCCTACTTTGTGCATGAGCCCGACACTTTTGCGGGCAGTTCCTCAAACCTTCTGCGCGTGAGGTGCACCATGGCCAAAGTTATTTTGAAGAAAAAAATCGACGCTTCGACAACCGCTCTGAGCGACGTCAAATCCTATGCCCGCAAGATCTGGCTGGCAGGCCTGGGTGCCTACGCCAAGGTCGGCCAAGAGGGCAGCGATTACTTTCAAGAGTTGATCAAGGCTGGTCAAACTGTTGAAAAGAAAGGCAAAAAGGTAGTTGCCGAGAAACTTGAAGCAGCTAACGCCGAGATTGATGAAGCCAAGAGCGAAGTAAGCACTTTCAAAGGCAAGGTCGAAGTTCAACTCGACAAGGTCGAGAAGGCTTTTGACTCGCGTGTCGCAAGTACCTTGAATCGTATTGGCATTCCGTCTAAACATGACGTTGAGGCACTCTCTGCTAAGCTCGATGAGCTGACGGCATTGCTCGAACGCGTCGCGCGTAAATCTTAAGGAGAACGGGATGGCTGGTAAAAAGAACACCGAAAAAGAAGGCAGCTCGTGGATCGGGAAAGTCGAAGACTACTCCCGCAAAATCTGGCTTGCTGGTTTAGGCGTGTACTCGAAGATCGACACTGACGGCAGCAAGCTCTTCGATACATTGGTCAAAGACGGCGAGAAAGCCGAGAAGCTCACCAAGAGCGCTGTCGGCAAGAAAGTCGATGCCGCCAAGGACTCCGCTACCTCTGCCAAATCGCGCATCACTGGCGTGAAAGATCGTGCGCTGGGCAAGTGGGATGAGCTGGAAGGGGCTTTCGACAAGCGCCTGAACAGCGCCATTTCGCGCCTGGGTGTCCCGAGCCGCAACGAAGTGAAAGCGCTGCACAGCAAGGTCGATACCCTGACCAAGCAAATCGAAAAACTCACCGGTGCCAAGGTTGCGCCTGTTGCGGCGAAAACCGCAGCAGCCAAACCAGCGGCTAAAACCGCTGCCAAGCCACTGGCAAAAGCTGCCGCTAAACCGGCTGCAAAACCCGCTGCCAAACCCGCCGCGAAAGCAGCGGCCAAGCCGGCTGTCAAAACGGCCGCAGCAAAACCTGCCGCAGCCAAGCCAGCAGCGAAACCGGTTGCCGCCAAAGCCGCCGCTAAACCGGCTGCTAAACCTGCAGCAGCCAAGCCTGCGGCAAAACCTGCCGCCGCGAAAAAACCAGCAGTGAAAAAACCGGCAGCGCCGAAAGCTGCTGCTCCAAAACCAGCAGTGGCTGCCGCCAAACCGGCAACCCCATCGGCTCCGGTCAGCAGCTCGAACTCTGCTACCGCACCGACTCCTGCTGTAACCCCGACTGCCGCGCCGGCTCCATCGACGCCAACCAGTCAGTCCTGATTTCAGGGCTCAAAAAAACGCCCGGCCTGCAAAGGTCGGGCGTTTTTGTTTGTGCACGATCCTGCAAACACCGCAGAGCCATTGTGGGAGTGAGCCTGCTCGCGATTACGGTGTGTCATTCAACATTGATGTTGACTGACCCGACGCCATCGCGAGCAGGCTCACTCCCACATTGGAATGTGTTTATCCAGTGAAAGGGTTACTCGTGTTCTTCGAGGTATTGGAGTGCCAGTTGCTCCGTCGCCACCTTGATCGGCGGCAGCAGATGCGGCGCCACCAGCATCATGATCTGATACACCACCAGCCTCACCTCACCTTCGCGATCCAGAATCCGCTGGTAATCCAGCGAAAACAGCAGCGTCATGGTGATCTGTTCCACCAACTGCCCCAGCGCCTGCGTGTCGCTGACCAAGTGCCCCTGAGCCTTCAACCGCGCCAGCAATGAAGCCAGTGTGCGCTTCAGCGCATTGAGCAGGTTGCGAATCCCCTTGGCCAGTTTCGGCAGGCGCCCGGCGAGGTTCGACAGGTCCTGAAAGAGAAACCGATAGTGCGACAGGCGCTCGACGATCAGGTGCAGGAACAGCCAGTAATCTTCCGGTGCCAATTCCACATCGGACGGTGGATCGAGCAGCGGCGCAAGCTCCGCCTGGAAGCGCTCGAACAGCCCGAGAATCAGCGGTTCCTTGCCGTGAAAGTGGTAATAGAGGTTGCCCGGGCTGATGCCCATTTCATTGGCAACTTCCATGGTGGAGACGTTCGGTTCGCCCTTCTGATTGAACAATTGCAGGGCACATTCGAGGATCCGGTCGCGGGTTTTCATCCAGTCTTCTTAATGATCATTCCAATCCAACCTCCTCCCTGTAGGAGCGAGCCTGCTCGCGATGGACGTTAACGATAGCGCGTGCTGCCTGGATGAACGCGTTGCCTAAACGTTTTTCGCGAGCAGGCTCGCTCCTACAGGGGGAAGACCGTGGTGTGTTGGGTGTCAGCGCACGCGCACGTAAGTGCCGGGTGCCGCCTCCATGGGTGGATAGTTCTGGTTGCCGAGGGCCATGTGGGTTTCCTTTTGCGCGCCCGAACGTTCCTGAATCCAGCTCAGCCACTGCGTCCACCAGCTGCCGTCGACTTGCTTGGCGTCGTAATACCAGGCCCGCGGATCGCTGCTCAGTTTTGTGCTTTCGATGAAGTTGGCTTTCGGGTTGGACGGCGGGTTGAGGATGCTCTGCACATGACCGCTGTTGGACAGCACGAAGCGTCGCTCGCCACCCAGCAGCAGCGTCGAGCGATACACCGCATCCCACGGCGTGATGTGGTCGTTGATGCCGGCCACGCTGAAGCTGTCGACGGTGACTTTCTGCAAGTCGATCGGCGTGCCGCACACTTCCAGGCCCCCCGGATGACTCAGCGGGTTGTGCTTGAAGAAGTCCAGCAGGTCGCCGTGAAAGGCGGCCGGCAGGCGTGTGTTGTCGTTGTTCCAGTAGAGGATGTCGAACGCCGGCGGCTCCTTGCCCAACAGGTAGTTGTTGACGAAGTAGCTCCAGATCAAATCGTTGGGGCGCATCCAGGCGAAGACCTTGGCCATGTCGCGACCGTCCAGCACGCCCTTCTGATAGGACCGACGCTTGGCCGCTTCCAGGGTCTGTTCGTCGGCGAACAAGGTCGCGGGACTCTCCATCTGGCTGTCGAGCAGGCTCACCAGATAGGTTGCGCTGGATACACGGCGCAGTTGCCGTTTCGCCTGCAAATGACCTTGCAGCGCGGCAATGGTCAGCCCGCCGGCGCAGGCGCCCATCAGGTTGACTTCCCGGGCGCCGGTGATCGCCCTGCATACATTCATCGCTTCTTCGACGGCTTCGACGTAGGTCGAAAGGCCCCATTCGCGATGGCGCACATCCGGGTTGCGCCAGCTGATCATGAAGGTTTGCAGGCCGTTTTTCAGGGCGAACTGGACGAAGCTGTTGTTCGGGCTCAGGTCGAAAATGTAGTACTTGTTGATCTGTGGCGGCACCACCAGCAGCGGTTTGGAATACTGCTTTTCGCTCATCGGCTTGTACTGGATCAGTTCCAGCAGCTCATTGCGAAACACCACGGAGCCGGTGGTGGTCGCGACCGTCTTGCCGACCTCGAAGGCCTGCTTGGTCACTTGCCTGGGCAGGCCGTCGTTGTGCAGGAAATCATCGACCAGGTGACTGACGCCACGCACCAGGCTGTTGCCGCCGGAGTTGAAGATTTCCTTGACCGCCAGCGGATTGAGCAGGGTGTTGGACGGTGACACCGCGTCATTGAGCAGCGCGAACGCGAAGTGGGCGCGGGCGCGATCGTCCGGGTCCATGTTGCTCTCGTCGATCCAGCTTTTGACCTGTTTCTGCCAGCTCAGGTAGGCCTGCAAACTGCGGCGATAAAACGGGTTGAGGCTCCAAGCGGGGTCGGCAAAGCGATTGTCGTTGGGGTTGGTCGGGTGCAGGGTTTCGCCCAGCAACACGCGCCCCAGTTGACCGCCCAGCTTCAACGCATGGCGGGCGCTGTGCACGGGGTTGCGCAAACCATGGGCGGCAACGCTGCGCAGGGTCGAAAACAGATCCCGACCACGCAGGCCGGTAATCGCACTCTGTGCGTTGATGAACGCTGCGGGAGTCGGTAAAGATTCCCTCGCTGGCTTGTCGCGCATGACTCAACACTCCTTCGTCTTCAGGCCAAATACAAACACACCGAACCAGAACACCATAGACGCTGTAACGGGTTGTTGCGCGGCGCGGCGTCCTGCCGACCGACGATAAGTCGGTTAGCCGCCCGATGGAGCCGGATGCGGATGCATCACGGCGCGCTGCCGTTCTTCCTCGAGAAACTTCATGATGATCGGCGCCACGGCCTCGGCGCGAGTGATCAGGAACAGGTGCCCGTCATCGATGATGTGCAACTGGGCATTGGGAATCCGCCAGGCCAGCAAGCGCATGTTGATCAACGGGATCAGCGGGTCATCGTCGCCGGCCAGCACCAGCGTCGGCTGGTGGATCTTGTGCAGCCAGTGAATGCTGGTCCAGCCGAGCCCGGCGAACAGCTGCCAGTAGTAACCGAGCTTGCCTGCCGAGCGCACCTTCGCCGCATGGCTGGCCGCCAGTGTCGGATCGCGACGGAATGAGCCGCCGTAGATCATCGGCGCAATGCGGATCACGTGCGATGGCTGGATGTAGCGCCGTGGGCTGGCCATCATCCACAGCACTTTCGGTTTGCCCGGCACCATCACCGCACCCGCCGCCGTCGCCGCCAGCACCAGTTTCTTGCAGCGCTCCGGGTAGTCGTAAGCAAACTGCTGGGCGAGGGCGCCACCCCATGACACACCGATCACGTTCACTTGCCCGTAATCGAGATAGTCGAGCATCCGCGCCGTGAGTTTGGCCAGGCCCGGAAAACGATACGGCCGGTTCGGCGTCGACGAACCGCCGACACCGGGCACGTCGAAAGCGATGACTTCGAGGTCCGGGTCCAATGCTGCGACAAACGGAAACACCAGCTCCAGGTTGGCGCCGATGCCGTTGAAAATCAGCAAGGGCGTCAAGTGAGGCTTGCCGGGGCGTACTGCCGTGCGGAGGGTCTGGCCATCCAGGTCGACGGTACGAAAAATGAACGGTTGCGGCATGCTTCAAGCCCTGTGGGTTAATTCGTCCCCGATCCCCTGTAGGAGCGAGCTTGCTCGCGAAAAACGAAAGGGCAACGCGTTCATCAGGTGGCGCGCGTTATCGTTGACGTCCATCGCGAGCAAGCTCGCTCCTACAGGTAATCGGGGTGTGTCAATTACCGCTCATGTACGTAAGTGCCCGGTGCTGCTTCACCTTCGGGATAAGCCTTGTTGCCCAGTTTTGTCGGGGATTTTTTCAATTCGCCCGAACGCTCGGCTTGCCAGGCTTGCCAGTGCAGCCACCAGGAATCGGTGTGCTTGGTGGAATTTTCCTGCCACTCCTCAGCCTTCAACGGCATCTCGGTGCCCGTCATGTAGCGTGATTTCGGGTTGCCCGGCGGGTTCAGAATGCTCTGGATATGCCCGCTGCTGGACAGCACGAATTCGACCTTGCCGCCGAACAGTTGCGCCGACTTGTAGCAGGACTTCCACGGGGTGATGTGGTCGTTGGTGCCGGCCAGGGAAAAGATGTCGGCCGTGACCTGCTTCAGGTCGATCGGCGTGCCGCACACTTCCAGTGCATCCGGGCGGATCAGCGGATTGTTTTTGAACATCTCGATCAGGTCGCCGTGGAACGCGGCGGGCAACCGGGTGGTGTCGTTGTTCCAGAACAGAATGTCGAACACCGGCGGCTCGTTGCCGAGCAGGTAGTTGTTGACCCAGTAGTTCCAGATCAGATCGTTGGGGCGCATCCAGGCGAACACTTTCGCCATGTCGCGGCCTTCGAGTACACCCGCCTGATAGGAATGGCGTTTGGCGGCTTCAAGCGTCTGCTCGTCGACGAACAGTGCGACGTCGCTGTCCAGGGTGGTGTCCAGCACGCTGACCAGCAGCGTCAGGGCGTTGACTTTGTTCTCGCCGATTGCGGCGTAGTGGCCCAGCAGCGCGGTGCAGGTGATGCCGCCGGAGCAGGCGCCGAGCATGTTCACGTCTTTGCTGCCGGTGATCGCGGTGACCACATCAACCGCTTCCTTGAGCGCTTCGATGTAGGTCGACAGGCCCCATTCGCGCTGTTCCTTGGTCGGGTTGCGCCAGCTGACGATGAAGGTCTGCACGTGATTGCGCAGGCAGAAACGCGCCAGGCTTTTGTCCGGGCTCAGGTCGAAAACGTAGAACTTGTTGATCTGTGGCGGCACCACCAGCAATGGACGCTCATGCACCTGCTCGGTGGTCGGCCGGTACTGGATCAGCTCCAGCACGTCGTTACGGAAAACCACCGCACCTTCGGTCACGCCCAGGCTCTTGCCGACTTCGAATGCGCCCATGTTGACCTGGCTCGGCATGCCGCCGTTGTGTACCAGATCCTTGGCCAGGTGCGAGAGGCCGTCGAGCAGGCTCTTGCCACCGGTTTCGAAGAAGCGTTTGACCGCTGCCGGGTTGGCCGCCGTGTTGGTCGGGGCCATGGCTTCGGTCATGAGGTTGATCACGAAATGCCCGCGTGCCACATCCTTGGGCCCGAGGTTACTGTCGTCGATCCAGTCGTGGAGTTCCTTGCGCCACGCCAGGTAGGTTTGCAAATAACGTTTGTAGAGCGGGTTCTGGCTCCAGGCCGGATCGGCGAAACGACGGTCATCGCTGGTCGGTAGCAGTTCGGATTTGCCGAACAGCACGTTCTTCAGTTCAAGACCGAAATGAGCGACATGCTTCGCACTGTGAATCGGTTGTTTAATGGCCTGCCTGAGCACCATTCGAGCAGAAGCCAGTAGATCCTTTCCACGCAGCCCAACGACAGGATTAAGCCCCAAGGTGTTTTCCGAGGCTTGATTCTTCAAGTCATCGTTATTCTTGTTACTCATCTACGACGCTCCATTGTCCTGAGACGAGTACCTGAGTCCAGCCGTGTAGTCACACAGCCAATGCCAGGTACTACTGCTCGGGTGACCGATAATTCTGCATCGCTGCTTTTTAGTTCAGAGAGCACTGCAGGTAACTTGCCAGCTCCATTGGTTACCCGAGTTTAATTTTTTTCGCAAGCAGGCTAATGACTGACCTCGCGGCCAAGCATTCAAACAGATGAAATTAGAAAATGCCTTCTAATGCGCAAGAGGCGCGGGTTAGAGCATCAGCTTGACGACAGATTCGTTAGGGTCGCGGGTCTTTCCGGCCGCTTTCAGTTCGGCAAGATAATCGTTCCAGAGATCCTCTTGGCGCACGCCCAACTGGTACAGATATTCCCAGGTGAACAAGCCGCTGTCGTGGCCGTCGTCGAAGGTCAATTTCAGTGCGTACTGACCGGCCGGTTCTACCTTGGTCAGGCCTACGCCGATCTTGCCAAATTGCAGGATAGGTTTGCCGTGGCCCTGGACCTCGGCGGAAGGAGAGTGCACGCGCAGGAACTCGGCGGGCAGGTGATGTTCCTCGCCGGACGCGTATTTCAGCGACAGGGTTTTCGAGGCTTTGTGCAGTTTGATGTCGGTGGGGAGTTGGGTCATGACCTGATGTCCGTCAGTGTGGAACTCTCGCGGTCCCTTGTAGGAGCCGGCTTGCCGGCGATGGCGATCTCAAGGTCCCCATCGCCGGCAAGCCGGCTCCTACACAGGTCTCACATGACCTACAGGATATAACGGGACAGGTCTTCGTTCTGCGCCAATTCGCCGAGGTGGTTGTTGACGTAGTCGGCGTCGATCAGGATCACCTTGTCATCGTGAGCGCTGGCCAGGTCGCCGGCGCTGAACGACACCTCTTCGAGCAGGCGCTCAAGCAGCGTGTGCAGGCGACGGGCACCGATGTTCTCGGTTTTCTCGTTGACCTGCCAGGCGATCTCGGCGATGCGCTTGATGCCATCCGGCTGGAACTCGATGGCCAGGCCTTCGGTTTTCAGCAGTGCGCAATATTGCTCGGTGAGCGAGGCGTGCGGTTCGCTGAGAATGCGTTCGAAGTCTTCCGGCGTCAGCGCCTTCAGCTCGACACGAATCGGCAGACGGCCTTGCAGCTCCGGCACCAGATCGCTCGGCTTGCTCAAGTGGAACGCACCGGAAGCGATGAACAGGATGTGGTCGGTCTTGACCATGCCCAGTTTGGTGTTGACGGTGCAGCCTTCGATCAGTGGCAGCAAGTCGCGTTGCACGCCTTCACGGGACACGTCGACGCCACCGGAGTTACCGCGCTTGGCAACCTTGTCGATTTCGTCGATGAACACGATGCCGTGCTGCTCGACCGCTTCCAGCGCCTTGGCCTTCAACTCTTCATCGTTGACCAGGCGGCTGGCTTCTTCGTCGCGGACCAGTTTCAGCGCTTCCTTGACCTTGAGCTTGCGGCTCTTGCGTTTGCCCTTGCCCATGTTGGCGAACAGGCTCTGCAACTGGTTGGTCATTTCTTCCATGCCCGGTGGCGCGGAGATATCGACGCCGGACACTTCGGCGACTTCGATTTCGATCTCCTTGTCGTCCAGCTGACCTTCGCGCAGGCGCTTGCGGAACAGCTGGCGGGTGTTGGAGTCGGCCGACGGGGCGTCATCGTTGTTGAAGCCCATGCGCGCCGGTGGCAGCAGGGCGTCGAGGATGCGCTCTTCGGCGGCATCTTCGGCGCGGTGGCGAACCTTGGTCATTTCCTGTTCGCGCAGCAGCTTGATGGCAGCGTCGGCCAGGTCACGAATGATCGACTCGACGTCGCGGCCAACGTAGCCGACTTCGGTGAACTTGGTCGCTTCGACTTTGATGAACGGTGCGTTGGCCAGTTTGGCCAGGCGACGGGCGATCTCGGTTTTGCCGACGCCGGTCGGGCCGATCATCAGGATGTTCTTCGGCGTTACTTCAACGCGCAGCTCTTCCGGCAGTTGCATCCGGCGCCAGCGGTTACGCAGCGCGATGGCGACGGCGCGTTTGGCATCGTCCTGGCCGATGATATGGCGGTTGAGTTCGTGGACGATTTCACGGGGAGTCATGGACATAATATTTTGACGGACCTTAAACAAGATGAGTCGTGGCGTGGGGCCGAAACAGACTTACTCGTCGCCTTTGGCGCAGTCCTGCTCCTCAATGGTCTGGGTGTGGTTGGTGAATACACAGATGTCGCCGGCAATGCCGAGGGCGGTTTCGACGATTTCCCGGGCTGACAGGTCGGTTTTTTTCAACAGCGCACTGGCGGCGGCCTGGGCGTAGGCGCCGCCGGAACCCATGGCGATCAGGCCTTGTTCAGGCTCAACAACGTCGCCGTTGCCGGTGATGATCAGGGACGCGTCTTTGTTGGCGACCGCGAGCATGGCTTCGAGGCGGCTGAGGGTGCGGTCGGTGCGCCATTCTTTGGCGAGTTCGACGGCGGCGCGAACCAGATGGCCCTGGTGTTTCTCCAGTTGACCTTCGAAGCGTTCGAAAAGGGTAAAGGCGTCAGCCGTGGCGCCAGCAAAACCGGCGAGGACTTCGCCGTGGTAGAGGCGACGAACTTTCTTCGCGTTGCCTTTCATCACGGTATTGCCGAGAGAAACCTGGCCGTCGCCGCCCATGACGACTTTGCCGTGGCGGCGAACTGAAACGATGGTGGTCAAGGGAGAGTCTCCACGCAGCGGGGCGAAAATGCCTTATGCCAACTCATATGGGGGTGGTGGAGCGTTTTTCAACTGCGGGGCGGGAGAGGGGACGAGCGGTGTTGCGCGGGGGAAGGTGTGTTGTCTGATCTGACGCCATCGCCAGCAAGCCGGCTCCTACAGGATTTACGCGATCCCCTGTAGGAGCCGGCTTGCTGGCGATGAACGATAATGCGGTCTTGCTGGCGGGATCAGCGGTTCTGGCGTTGTTGTAACAACAGGTTGCTGAACCCGGCGCCGGACAGTTGTTTCTGCGCGGTGGTCAGCTGTTCGCGGTTGCTGAACGGCCCGACCAACACCCGATACCAGGTCTCGTCCTTCACCGTGCCGGACTCAACCGATACCGCCTGGCCGAGCAGGATGATCTGCGCGCGTACCTTGTCTGCATCAGCCTCTTTGCGGAACGAACCGGCCTGCAGGAAGAACTTGGTCACCGGTGCCGCCTTGGCCACGGGTGGCGGTGGCGGCGGGGTGATGCCAGCCAATGCCGCCTGAGCCCGCGCCGTGTCGATCTTCGCCGCTTCCGCCGGGGTTACCGGCGTTGTCGGTACAGCTGGCGTCGGCGGTGTTTTCTCCGGCACGGCATCCGGCGGCACGATGACTTCCGATTCCGGCAGCAAGGTGTAGAAGTCGTACTTCGGCTTCACCGGTTGCGTCGGGCTCGGCGGGGTCTTGTTAGCCTCGGCAACCTTGGTGGCTTTCTGCTGCTCGATCTTCTCGCGCTTGACGCTGTCGCTGCCCTTGCCCGGTTCCAGCTTCATCAGGAACACAATGAACGCGCCGACCGTCAGGCCGATGGCCATCCACAGCCAGCCCGGGATCGGTTGCTTTGCAGGAGCTTGGTAACGGCTGGCGCCACGCTTGGGTGCAGGTTTTTTCTTGGCAGCCAACTTACATACGCTCCAGAGTTTCCAGACCCAAGAGTTCCAGGCCTTGCTTGAGAGTGCGGCCGGTCAGCGCGGCAAGACGCAGGCGGCTTTGCATTTGCGCCGGGGTTTCAGCACTGAGGATCGGGCAGTTCTCGTAGAAGCTGGAGAACAGGCCGGCAACGTCGTACAGGTAGGTGCAGAGGATGTGCGGCGTGCCTTTCTCGGACACGTTGTTCAGGATTTCGCCGAATTGCGCGAGTTTGGCTGCCAGCTCATGTTCATGCGCGGCTTCCAGGACGATCTGGCCTTCGACTTCGCTGAAGTCCTTGCCGAGCTTGCGGAACACGCCCGCCACGCGGGTGTAGGCGTACAGCAGGTACGGCGCGGTGTTGCCTTCGAAGTTCAGCATCAGGTCGAAGTTGAAGCTGTAGTCGCTGGTGCGGTGCTTGGACAGGTCGGCGTATTTCACTGCGCCGATGCCCACGACCTTGGCGATGTTGCGCAGCTCGTCTTCGGCCAACTCCGGGTTTTTCTCTTTGACCAGGTTGTAGGCGCGCTCCTGGGCTTCGGTCAGCAGGTCGATCAGCTTCACGGTGCCGCCATCGCGGGTCTTGAACGGACGGCCGTCGGCGCCGTTCATGGTGCCGAAGCCCATGTGTTCCATTTCCATCGGGTGCGTCACGAAGCCGGCCTTGCGGGCGACGGCGAACACTTGCTGGAAGTGCAGGGCCTGGCGCTGGTCGACAAAGTACAGCGCGCGATCAGCCTTCAGCTTGCCACTGCGATAACGTACTGCCGCCAGGTCGGTGGTGGCGTAGAGGTAGCCGCCATCCGCCTTGACGATGATCACTGGCAGCGGGTCGCCGTCAGCGTTCTTGAAGTCGTCGAGGAACACGCACTGCGCGCCGTTGCTCTCGACCAGCATGCCAGCGGCCTTGAGGTCGTTGACCACATTGATCAGGTCGTCGTTGTAGGCGCTTTCGCCCATCACGTCGGCCATGGTCAGTTTGACGTTCAGCAGCTCGTAGATTTTCTGGCAGTGCGACAGCGAGATGTCCTTGAACTTGGTCCACAGCGCCAGGCAATCCGGGTCGCCGGCTTGCAGCTTGACCACCAGGCCACGGGCGCGGTCGGCGAACTCTTCGGATTCGTCAAAACGGCCCTTGGCGGCGCGGTAGAAGTTTTCCAGGTCCGACAGCTCGTCGCTGGTGATCGGGTTTTCCTGCAAGTAAGCCATCAGCATGCCGAACTGGGTACCCCAGTCGCCCACGTGGTTCTGACGGATCACTTCGTCGCCGAGGAACTCCAGAACGCGAGCCACGCCGTCGCCGATGATGGTCGAACGCAAGTGGCCGACGTGCATCTCTTTGGCGAGGTTCGGTGCCGACAGATCGACCACGGTGCGTTGCGCCGGGCCGGCCTTGCGCACGCCGATGTGCTCGTCGGCCAGTGCGGCGTCGAGGCGGGTGGCCAGGGCGTCGGTGTTCTGGAAGAAGTTCAGGAAGCCAGGACCGGCGATTTCGGTCTTGGTGACGTTTTCGTCAGCCGGCAGCGCGGCGATGATTTTCTCGGCCAGATCGCGCGGCTTCATGCCGGCCGGCTTGGCCAGCATCATGGCGATGTTGCTGGCGAAGTCGCCGTTCTTCTTGTCTCGGGAGTTTTCCACCTGGATCGCCGGCGTCAGGCCTTCAGGCAACACACCTTCGTTGACGAGTTGGGTGATGGCTTGTTGGATCAACTGGCGAATGGTGTCTTTCATGGTCTTCTCTTTCGACCGCAAGCGCGGCGGCGCTTCGATGCGCTGGTGGAAAAACTGGGCATTATCCGTTGCGAAGGCGGGCTTGCCAACTATAGCGGGCAGGTTGTGGATATGTGGTGATAAATAGGACCCCTTCGCGGGCAAGCCCGGGCAAGCCTCGCTCCTACAGAGGCCATACGAATACCTGTAGGAGCGAGGCTTGCCCGCGAAGGCAATATTGAAATCAATACAAATCGACCGGGTCGACATCCAAAGACCAGCGCACCGCCCGCCCGCTCGGCATCTGCTCCAGCACCAGCAACCAACTGGCCAGCAACCGGTGCAGCGGCGCCCGGGCCGTTGCCTGCAACAATAACTGCGCGCGATAACGCCCGGCCCGACGTTCCATCGGTGCGGGCACCGGCCCGAGCAATTCGATCCCGGTCAGATTCTGTTCAGCCAGCAAACGCTCGGCCTCGCTGCACGCCTCGTCGAGAAACCCTTCAGCCTGCCCCGGTTTGTGCGCTTCGGCCCGCAGCAGCGCCAAATGCGCAAACGGTGGCAACCCGGCAGAGCGCCGCTCGCTGAGTGCTTGTTCGGCAAAAGCGAAATAGCCTTGTTCAGTCAGTTGCACCAGCAGTGGATGGTCCGCCAGATGGGTCTGGATAATCACTTTACCCGGCTCTTCAGCCCGCCCCGCACGGCCGGCGACCTGCACGATCAGTTGCGCCATGCGCTCACTGGCGCGGAAGTCACCGGAGAACAAACCACCGTCCGCATCGAGAATCGACACCAGCGTCACCCGTGGGAAGTGATGCCCTTTGGCAAGCATTTGCGTGCCCACCAGAATGCACGGGTGACCCTTCTGAATGGTCGCGAACAACTGATTCATCGCGTCCTTGCGCGACGTGCTGTCGCGGTCAACCCGCAGCACTGGGACATCCGGGAACAGAATGGCCAAGCGTTCTTCGGCGCGCTCGGTGCCGGCGCCCACCGGCCGCAAATCCACTTTGCCGCACTTCGGGCAGTGCCGGGGCACGCGTTCGACGTAGCCGCAATGGTGGCAGCGCAGTTCGCCGGAGCGCTGGTGCACGGTCATTCGCGCATCGCAGCGCTGACATTCGGACATCCAGCCGCAGTCGTGGCACAGCAGCGTCGGGGCGAAACCTCGACGGTTGAGGAACACCAATACTTGCTGTCCGGCCGCGAGTGTCTGGCCGATGGCTTGGTGCATCGGCCCGGAAATGCCGCTGTCGAGCGGGCGACTTTTCACATCCAGGCGCAGGAAGCGCGGTTGCTTGGCGCCACCAGCACGCTCATTGAGGCGTAGGAGGCCGTAACGCCCGGTGTAGGCGTTGTGCAGGCTTTCCAGCGAAGGCGTGGCGGAACCGAGCACGATCGGGATGTTTTCCTGCCGTGCGCGGACCAATGCCAGGTCGCGGGCGTGATAGCGCAGGCCTTCCTGCTGTTTATAAGAGCCGTCGTGCTCTTCATCGATGATGATCAGGCCGGGGTTTTTCATCGGCGTGAACAGCGCCGAACGGGTGCCGATAATAATGTCGGCGTCGCCGTCGCGCGCGGCGAGCCAGGCTTCGAGGCGCTCGCGATCGTTGACCGCCGAGTGGATCAGCGCGATGCGTGCATTGAACCGTTGTTCGAAGCGCGCCAGGGTCTGCGGGCCGAGGTTGATCTCCGGGATCAACACCAGTGCTTGCTTGCCGGCTTCAAGGGTTTCGCGGATCAACTGCAAATAGACTTCGGTCTTGCCGCTGCCGGTGACCCCGGCCAGCAGGAACGCGTGATAACTGTCGAACCCGGCGCGAATCGCCTCATAGGCTGCGCGTTGTTCAGGGTTGAGCGGCAATTCCGGTTGCGCCAGCCAATGCTCGTGACGGGCGCCGGGGGCGTGTTTGCGGATCTCCACTTGCACCAGATCCTTGGCCAGCAGCAGATCCAGGCTGTCCTTGCTCAGCATCAGCTTGCTCAGCAACTGATGGGCGACGCCGTGAGGGTGCTGCGCCAGGGTTGCCAACGCTTCACGCTGACGCGGGGCCCGGGCGATGCGCGGGTCATCGAGGCTGGCGCCAGGCGCGGCGGACCAGAAACGTTCCTGGCGCGCTTCGGCCAGCTCACCCTGACGCAACAACACCGGCAGCGCCCAGCTCAAGGTATCGCCGAGGCTGTGCTGATAATACTGAGAGGTCCACAGGCACAGCTTGAACAGCGCTGGCGGCAAGGGCGGCGTGGCGTCGAGCAGGGCCAGGGCCGGTTTGAGCTTTTCTGCCGGCACTTCGCTGGTGTCGGTGACCTCTACCAGAATCCCGATCATCTCCCGCCGGCCGAAAGGCACACGCAGGCGCATGCCCGGTTGCAACTGGGCACGCAGGACACCGGCCGGGGCACGGTAATCGAACAGGCGGCGCAGGGGCGAAGGCAGGGCGAGGCGCAAAATGGCGTCGGGCACGCGGGGGGTCTCGATCAACAAACAATAGGGGGCGTGACATATAACCTGTAGGAGTGAGCCTGCTCGCGATAGCAATCTTGCAGTCAACATTACGGCGACTGGCAGACCGCTATCGCGAGCAGGCTCACTCCTACAGGGGATCGCGTATTGGGGCGGGAGCCTAGCAGACGGTCGGTCTCAGTGACAGCTTGCGTGATTGAGATTGTCTGGTAGAATCCGCGGCCTAATTACGTGCGGTATTCAACAATAGTGTTGGGTGGCGGCACGCAGCCTGAGGAAGACACCATGAAAGCTGATATCCATCCAGAATACCCAGCCATCGCTGTTACCTGCAGCTGTGGCAACAAGTTCGAAACCCGTTCGACCTTCGGCAAAGCCCTGGCGATCGACGTTTGCAACGAATGCCACCCGTTCTACACCGGTAAGCAAAAGACTCTGGACACTGGCGGCCGCGTTCAGCGCTTCGCAGACCGTTTCGGTGCTTTCGGCGCGAAAAAGGCCTAAGGCCAATCATTTTGGAAGGTCGTTCCGGCTTTTCCAGACTGATAAAAAAGGCGTCCCTTGCGGGCGCCTTTTTTGTGTCCGCGATTTGGCTTTCGGGCGCCCAGGCCTTCTGCCCGGTGCCGGATGGGCTGACGTCGGTCGCGGTGCAACGGGTGGTGGATGGCGACACCGTGCGCCTGAGCGATGGCCGCAGCGTGCGCATGATCGGCTTGAATACGCCCGAGCTGGGCAAACAAGGCCGCTCCGACGAGCCGTTCGCGGTGGCGGCGCGCAAGCGCCTGGAAGCATTGGTGGCTGCCAACGGCGGGCGGGTCGGTGTGCTGCCGGGTAAAGAGAGCAAGGATCACTACGGTCGTACCCTTGCGCATCTTTATGGCGCCAAGGGTGCCAACCTCGAAGCGCAGATGCTCGCAGAAGGGCTCGGTTTCCTGGTGGCGGTCGCGCCGAATGTCGATCTGGTGGCCTGTCAGCAAGCAGCGGAACGCAGTGCGCGGCAAGCCGGGCTCGGTGTGTGGCGCCAGTCGCCTGTACTGAAAGCGGAGCAGATCAACACGTCCGGCTTCGCGGTGGTCAGTGGGCGTGTGAGCAAGGTTCAGCGCAATCGCGGCGGTGTTTGGATCGAGTTGCAGGATTCTCTTGTACTGCGTGTTGCGCCCAATGTGCTGGGGCAATTTGATGGTGCGGCGCTGGAGCGCCTGAAAGGCAAGCAGGTCGAGGCCCGTGGCTGGGTTGTGGACCGTTCGCGCCGTGGCGGATTGCAAGCGGGGCAAGCGCGCTGGCTTCTTCCATTGACCGATCCGGCGATGTTGCAAGCGGCGCCTTGATAAAAAAATTGTAGACATTTTTATTGTCGATTGTGAACAGTCTATCCCTTGTGTTCCGTGGCTCTTGGCCCAAAGTCGTAGGGCGGGGCGCTTGACAGGGGTGACTGGTCAGTCTTGTGGGGACTTTGCGAGGCGCGTATCCTCGCTGACCAGTCTGTCCAACAGTAAAAGCGGAATGCCCCCATGTCTGATCTGAAAACTGCCGCTCTCGAATATCACGCCCATCCTCGTCCAGGTAAGCTGAGTGTCGAGCTCACCAAGGCCACCGCTACCGCCCGCGACCTGTCGCTGGCCTACAGCCCCGGCGTAGCCGAACCAGTACGCGAAATCGCCCGCGATCCTGAACTGGCCTACAAATACACCGGTAAAGGCAACCTGGTTGCAGTCATTTCCGATGGCACCGCGATTCTGGGCCTGGGTAACCTCGGCCCATTGGCTTCCAAGCCAGTGATGGAAGGTAAGGGCGTGCTGTTCAAGCGCTTCGCCGGCATCGACGTTTTCGACATCGAAGTCGACTCCGAAAGCCCGCAAGCCTTCATCGACACCGTCAAGCGCATCTCCATCACCTTCGGTGGCATCAACCTGGAAGACATCAAGGCACCTGAGTGCTTTGAGATCGAACGCGCTCTGATCGAGCAGTGCGACATCCCGGTATTCCACGATGACCAGCACGGCACCGCAATCGTGACTGCCGCCGGCATGATCAACGCCCTGGAAATCGCTGGCAAAACCCTCGCCGACGCCAAGATCGTCTGCCTGGGTGCCGGTGCGGCCGCCATCTCCTGCATGAAATTGCTGGTGAGCATGGGCGCCAACATCGAAAACATCTACATGGTTGACCGTACTGGCGTGATCCACTCCGGCCGTGACGACCTGAACCAGTACAAGGCTGTCTTCGCTCACGCGACCGACAAGCGCACCCTGGCTGACGCCCTGCAAGGCGCAGACGTGTTCGTCGGCCTGTCCGGTCCGAACCTGCTGAGCGCTGAAGGCCTGCTGTCCATGGCGGCCAACCCGATCGTGTTCGCGTGCTCGAACCCGGATCCGGAAATCTCCCCGGAACTGGCACACGCCACCCGTAACGACGTGATCATGGCGACCGGCCGTTCGGATTACCCGAACCAGGTCAACAACGTACTGGGCTTCCCGTTCATCTTCCGTGGTGCCCTGGACGTTCGCGCCAAGCGCATCAACGAAGAAATGAAAGTGGCAGCGGCCAACGCCCTGCGTGAACTGGCCAAACTGCCGGTTCCTCAGGAAGTGTGCGACGCCTACGGCGGCATCAAGCTGGAATTCGGTCGTGAGTACATCATTCCGAAGCCAATGGACAAGCGTCTGATCACCCTGATCTCCGATGCCGTGGCCAAGGCTGCAATCGAGACCGGCGTGGCAACCCTGCCGTATCCGAAGAACTACCCGCTGAAAAGCGTGGATGATGTGTTCAACGGCTAAGCCGTAGTCGCATCAAACAAAAAGCCCCGGCTCTGATGAGTCGGGGTTTTTTTATGCCTGCAAGTTTTGTGTTGTCGGTGAGGGCCCCATCGCTGGCAAGCCAGCTCCTACAGAGAATTGGTGAGCTGCTCATATCCCTTGTAGGAGCTGGCTTGCCAGCGATGACGGCCTGACAGGCGCCACATCTATGGCGCAATGCACAGAGCGAAAAAAGCCCCGCACTTCTCTCGAAGGCGGGGCTTTTTGGGTGGTGCTGCGATCAGAACAGATCGATTGGCGCCGCTTCATCCGCTGGCAGCGGGCTGCCCGGCGCATTGCCGTTGCCCAGCTCATTCACCGACGGTGGCGTATCTTCGGCCTTGAACAGTTCGAAGTACGCTCCAGGCGTGCCTGGGGTGGCTGCCCGGCCGCTGACCGGGTCAACCCGCAGGCTGAGGATGCCTTCCGGCTCCGGTTGCGTGTGCGGCGGCTTGTCTTTGAGCGCGGCGCCCATGTAGTTCATCCAGATCGGCAGGGCAACGGTGCCGCCGAACTCGCGTTTGCCCAGGCTTTCCGGTTGGTCGAAACCGGTCCAGACGGTGGTCACGTAATCGGCGTTATAGCCCGAGAACCAGGCATCCTTCGATTCGTTGGTCGTACCGGTTTTGCCTGCAATGTCGGGGCGCCCCAAGGCCAGTGCGCGACGGCCGGTGCCGAGTTTGATCACGTCCTCAAGCATGCTGTTGAGGATGTAAGTGGTGCGACCATCGACAATGCGTTCGGCCACGGCCGGCGCCTGAGGTGTTGGCAGGCCTGGAGCTTCGCCCGGCGTTGCATTGACCGTAAAGGCCTCGGCGGTCGGCGCGGCGATGCCGTCGGTGGCCACATCGCCTTTCGGCACGCTTGGCGGATTGGCGACGAACAGCGTGTCGCCGTTGCGGCTTTCGATCTTGTCGATGATGTACGGGGTGATCTTGAAGCCGCCGTTGGCGAACGTGCTCCAGCCGGTGGCGATTTCCATTGGCGTCAGGGTCGCGGTGCCCAGGGCCAGCGACAGGTTGCGCGGCAGGTCCTGCTTGTTGAAGCCGAACTTGCTGATGTAGTCGATGGTGCGATCGACGCCCAGCGCCTGCACCAGGCGGATCGACACCAGGTTGCGCGACTTGTACAGCCCTTCACGCAGGCGGATCGGGCCGAGGAAGGTGTTGGTGTCGTTCTTCGGACGCCAGACCTTGTCCAGGTACTCGTCGACGAACACGATCGGTGCGTCGTTCACCAGGCTGGCGGCGGTGTAGCCGTTATCCAGCGCAGCGCTGTACACGAACGGTTTGAAGCTCGAACCTGGCTGGCGCTTGGCCTGCAGGGCGCGGTTGTAGTTGCTCTGCTCGAAGGCGAAACCGCCGACCAGCGAGCGAATTGCGCCGTTCTGCGGATCAAGGGAGACCAGTGCGCCCTGAGCTTGCGGGATCTGGCTGAACTTCAGCGAATTGTCCGGCTGACGCTGTACGCGAATCAGATCACCGACCTGAGCCACATCCGAGGGCTGCTTCGGATTGGCGCCCATGCTGTTGGTGTTCAGGAACGGCCGCGCCCATTTCATGCTGTCCCAGCCGATGTGTTCGTCGCCGGTACGGGTCAGCACTTGCAGGCCGTTCTTCTCGACCTGCGTGACGATGGCCGGCTCAAGGCCGCTGATGGTGCGCTGCTTGGTCAGCTCCGAGATCCAGGCCTCGCGGGTCTTGCCCGGCAGGCGTGACTCGGGACCGCGATAGCCATGACGCTGATCGTAGGTCATCAGGCCTTCGTGGACGGCTGTGTTGGCCATTTCCTGCAGGTTGCTCGGCACGGTGGTCGTGACGCGGAAACCTTCGGTGTAGGCATCGCTGCCGTAGCGGCCGACCATTTCGGCGCGGGCCATTTCAGCAATGTACGGCGCGTTCACTTCCGGGGTCGGCACGTGATAGCTGGCGTTCAGCGGCTCGTTGATCGCGGCGGTGTAATCGCTCTCGGTGATCTTGCCGAGCTTGTACATGCGGCCAAGGATCCAGTCGCGACGCTCCTTGCTGCGAGCCGGGTTGGCCAGCGGGTTGAAGCGCGACGGAGCTTTCGGCAGGCCGGCGATCATCGCCATCTGCGCCAGGCTGACGTCACGAATCGACTTGCCGTAGTAAACCTGCGCCGCGGCCTCGATGCCGTAGGCGCGGTTGCCCAGATAGATCTTGTTGACGTACAGCTCGAGGATCTCGTCCTTGGTCAGCTGCCGTTCGATCTGCAGGGCCAGGAGGATTTCAGTGGTCTTGCGCGAGAAGCTGCGTTCGCTGGTCAGGAAGAAGTTCTTCGCCACCTGCATGGTGATGGTGCTGCCGCCGGACTGGATGTGTCCGCTTTTGACCAATTGGGTGGCGGCACGCATCAGGCTGCTGGGATCGACGCCGTAGTGGTTGGCGAAATTGTCGTCTTCAGCACTTAGTAACGCATTAATGAAATTGGGGGGAATGTCGGCGAAACGGATCGGTGTGCGGCGCATTTCGCCAAACTCTGCGATCAACTTGTTGTCGCTGCTGTAGACGCGCAATGGAATCTGCAACTGGATGCTTCGCAGTGCCTCCACAGAAGGCAATCCCGGACTAAGGTAAAGAAACGCGCCACTCAGACCAAGGAGCAGTCCGCAGAAAACGGCGACGATGGACCAACCGAAGAATTTCAGCAGACGAATCAAGGCTTTGGGATATCCAGGGCAAAGAATGAATTAGGCAGCAGGGTTCAGATAAACAGGGAACGACCCGCGCTTGCAGTAAAAACCGGAAAAAAACGCTGGGCATTATAAGCATTTTTACGTCGAGAGCGTCATTTGCGCTGCTGTCAAGACGGGTGGTTTGAACGCAACGGACATTACAGAGTCCGTAAGACACGGATAGTCATAGGGAATTGGTAGTGCTAGGACTCTTCAATAAAAAAGCCAATACGCTTTTGGGGATCGACATCAGCTCCACGTCGGTGAAACTTCTGGAGTTAAGCCGCCAGGGCGACCGTTACCGGGTCGAGGCTTATGCGGTAGAACCGCTACCCGCCAACGCGGTGGTCGAGAAAAATATCGCCGAGCTCGAAGGCGTGGGTCAGGCACTTTCACGCGTGCTGCTCAAGGCCAGAACCAGCCTCAAGAATGTGGCCGTCGCCGTGGCCGGTTCTGCCGTCATCACCAAAAACATCGAAATGGATGCAGGTCTTTCCGACGACGAGATGGAAAACCAGCTGAAGATCGAGGCCGATCAATACATCCCTTATCCACTGGACGAAGTCGCCATCGACTTTGAAGTACAGGGCGTATCGGCACGCAACCCGGAACGGGTCAGTGTGCTGCTGGCAGCGTGTCGCAAGGAAAACGTCGAAGTCCGTGAAGCGGCGCTCGCACTGGCCGGCCTGACGGCGCGCGTGGTCGATGTCGAGGCTTACGCGCTGGAGCGCTCCTTCGGCCTGCTGACCGGGCATCTGGCGGCGTCTCGCGAAGATCTGACAGTCGCCGTGGTCGACATCGGCGCGACCATGACCACCCTGAGCGTGCTGCGCAACGGGAAAATCATCTACACCCGCGAACAGTTGTTCGGCGGTCGTCAACTGACGGAAGAAATCCAGCGGCGTTATGGCCTGACCGTTGAGCAAGCGGGGCTGGCGAAGAAGCAGGGCGGTTTGCCGGACGATTACGTCAGCGAAGTGTTGCAGCCCTTCCGTGATGCGCTGGTGCAGCAAGTGTCGCGTTCGTTGCAGTTTTTCTTTGCTTCCGGCCAGTACACCTCGGTCGACCATATCCTGTTGGCTGGCGGCACCGCTTCGGTTCCGGGGCTGGACCGATTGATCGAGGAGCGCCTGGGCACTTCGACGCAAGTGGCCAATCCATTCTCCGACATGACCCTGGGCAGCAAGGTCAACGCCGGTGCCCTGGCCAGCGACGCGCCGGCGCTGATGATCGCCTGCGGGTTAGCCCTCAGGAGCTTCGACTGATGGCGCGGATCAACCTTTTACCTTGGCGCGAAGAGTTGCGGGACGCACGTCGCAAACGCTTTTTGCTGGCGCTGGTCGGCGTGCTGGTGGGCGCTGTGGCAGTGGTGCTGGTCGCGGATCAGGCCCTCAACGGCGCCATCGACCGACAGGTCGCCCGAAACGATTACATCGGTAAACAGATTGCGGTGGTCGACGAGCGGATCAAACAGATCAGCGACCTCAAGGCCCGGCGTCAGCAACTGGTCGAACGCATGCGCATCATCCAGGACCTGCAGGGCAACCGTCCGATCAGCGGGCGGATCTTCGATCAGTTGGCGCGCACCCTGCCGGACGGGGTCTATTTCACCGAGGTGAAAATGGAAGGTAAAACCCTGTCCATCACCGGCGCGGCAGAATCCAATAATCGTGTTTCCGACTTGATGCGCAATCTGGATGCATCGGACTGGTTCGATGCGCCCACCCTGACAGAGGTCAAGGCGACCACCGCAGGCCAACTGGATCAGGCCAACGTCTTTCAGTTGACCGTGCGCCAGACCCAGCCTGCTGCCGTGGAGGCCGTTCAATGAGGCCGGCCGAATGGATCGAAGGGCTGCGCAAGATCGACATCAACGATCTGGACACCAACAACATGGGGTCCTGGCCGCCCGCCATCAAGGCGCTGGCAGGTCTTCTATTGATGATTCTGGTGTTGGCGCTGGGCTACAGCTTTTCCATCAGTGACCTTGAGAGCCAGCTTGAACTCAAGCGCGAGGAAGAGTCGACCCTCAAGGAGCAATTCGCCACCAAGGCCCACATGGCGGCGAATCTTGAGCTGTACACCCAGCAGATGAAGGAAATGGAGAACTCCTTCGGCGTACTCCTGCGGCAATTGCCCAGTGACACCGAAGTGCCCGGCCTGCTGGAGGACATCACCCGTACCGGCCTCGGAAGCGGGCTGGAGTTTGAAGAGATCAAACTGCTGCCAGAGGTGACCCAGCCGTTCTACATCGAACTGCCGATCCAGATCACCGTCACCGGTGCCTATCATGACCTCGCCACGTTCGTCAGTGGCGTGGCCGGGCTGCCACGGATCGTCACCCTGCATGATTTCGACCTGGCCCCGGCCACCCCCGAAAGCGGCGCGAAATTGCGCATGAGCATCCTCGCCAAGACTTACCGCTACAACGACAAGGGGCTGCAAAAATGAGCCCGGTTCGTATTTTTCCGATGATCGGGATGTTGGCCGCCCTGGCCGGTTGTGATGGCAGCAATGACTTCAGTGATCTCGACGCTTACATGAACGAAATGCGTCTGCGTGCGCCCGGCAGGATTGAACCAACGCCGACATTCCGGTCTTACCCAACGTTCACCTACAGCGCGGCTAACTTGCGAAGCCCGTTTTCCCGGCAGCTCAGAGTTGATCTGGCCGGCCAGAAGCATGGCGCACGCAATGTCAAACCAGACCCCAGCCGGGTCAAGCAGTACCTCGAAGGTTTCAACATCGAGCAGTTTGAAATGGTCGGCACGATCTCCAATGCGGCGGGCTCCTTTGCGCTGTTGCGCGGGGCGGGCGGTGTGCATCGGCTGAAAGTCGGCGATTACCTGGGGCGCAACGATGGCCGGATCGTCGCCATCAGCGGCTCGCAAGTCGATGTGGTCGAAATCGTTCCTGACGGCGAAGGCGCCTGGCTGGAGCGGCCACGGACTATCCCTTTGAAAGAGCACTCATAGTGGAACTCGAATAATGAACAGGATTTTCTCAACCTTCGGTATTTCGCTATGGATAGCGTTGCTGTCGCCGATGGTACAAGCGGCCAACCTCAAAGCGCTGGATGTTGCCGCGCTGCCGGGAGACCGCGTCGAGTTGAAGTTGTCATTCGATGGCGCGCCGCCGGCGCCCCACGGTTACACGACGGAGCAGCCTGCGCGGATTGCGCTGGATCTGCCTGGCGTGGTCAGCCGGTTGGCGAGCAAGACCCGTGATCTTGGCGGCGGCAACGCCCGCAGCGCCACAGTGGTAGAAGCCAAGGACCGCACGCGGCTGATCATCAACCTGACTCAATTGACCCCGTACACCGCACGGGTCGAAGGCAACAACCTGTTCGTTGTGGTCGGGCGGGGAGGCAGTAACGCTGCGGCGCCTGCCGCCAGGCCTTCACGACTCGCCACGGCAACTGCGGCGCCGGCCAAGGCTTATGCGCCGGTGAGCAAGGCCATTCGCGGTGTGGATTTCCAGCGTGGAACCCAGGGCGAAGGTAACGTGGTCATCGACCTGTCGGACCCTTCCATCGCCCCGGACATTCAGGAACGCGATGGCAGGATCGTCCTTAATTTTGCCAGAACCCAATTACCAGAACCTTTGCGAGTGCGCCTGGACGTCAAGGATTTCGCCACGCCGGTGCAGTTCGTCAACGCCAGCGCAACCGGTGACCGGGCGACCATCAGCATCGAGCCCAGCGGCGCCTTCGATTACTCGACCTACCAGACCGACAACAAGCTCACCGTCAGCATTCGCCCGATGATCGTCGATGACCTGCAAAAGCGCAACGCCGAACGTTTTGCCTACACCGGTGAAAAGCTCTCGCTGAACTTCCAGGACATTGACGTGCGCTCGGTGCTGCAACTGATCGCCGACTTCACCAACCTCAATCTGGTGGCCAGCGACACGGTGCAGGGCGGCATCACCTTGCGCCTGCAAAACGTGCCATGGGATCAGGCGCTGGACCTGGTGCTGAAAACCAAGGGGCTGGACAAGCGCAAGATCGGCAACGTGTTGCTGGTGGCGCCGGCCGACGAGATTGCCGCGCGCGAACGTCAGGAGCTGGAGTCGCAGAAGCAGATTGCCGATCTGGCGCCATTGCGTCGTGAGCTGCTGCAGGTCAATTACGCCAAGGCGGCGGATATCGCCAAGTTGTTCACGTCGGTGACCAGTGCCGAGGCGAAAGTGGACGAGCGGGGGTCGATCACTGTCGATGACCGGACCAACAACATCATTGCCTATCAGACCCAGGATCGCCTCGACGAACTTCGCCGGATCGTCGCGCAACTGGACATCCCGGTGCGTCAGGTGATGATCGAGGCGCGAATCGTCGAAGCCAACGTCGACTACGACAAAAGCCTCGGCGTGCGCTGGGGTGGTTCGTTGCAGAACAAGGGCAACTGGAACACGTCCGGGGTCAGCAACGGCGCCGATGCTTCGTCGACCATCGGCACGCCCGGCAGCACCAGTACCAACTCGCCGTTCGTCGATATGGGCGCCGCCGCCAACACCTCGGGGCTCGGCATCGCCTTCATCACCGACAATGTGCTGCTGGATCTTGAGCTGACAGCGATGGAGAAAACCGGTAACGGCGAAATCGTCTCACAGCCCAAAGTGGTCACGTCCGACAAGGAAACCGCCAAAATCCTCAAGGGCACCGAGATCCCGTACCAGGAAGCCAGCTCCAGCGGCGCCACATCGGTGTCCTTCAAAGAGGCCTCGCTGTCGCTGGAAGTGACGCCGCAGATCACCCCGGACAACCGGATCATCATGGAGGTCAAGGTCACCAAGGACGAACCGGACTACCTGAACAAGGTCCAGGATGTACCGCCGATCAAGAAAAACGAGGTCAACGCCAAGGTCCTGGTCAATGATGGCGAGACCATCGTAATCGGTGGCGTTTTCTCAAATACTCAGAGCAAGGTTGTAGATAAGGTGCCATTTCTCGGCGATGTGCCGTATCTTGGCCGCCTTTTCCGGCGTGACGTGGTTTCGGAGAAAAAATCCGAGCTGCTGGTATTTCTCACTCCGCGTATCATGAACAACCAGGCGATTGCTGTGAGTCATTGATTCTGTGCGAAATTTGATTCTTGTTGGACCGATGGGGGCTGGAAAAAGCACCATCGGCCGGTTGCTGGCCAAAGAGCTGCGCCTGCCATTCAAAGATTCCGATAAGGAAATTGAATTGCGCACGGGCGCCAATATCCCATGGATTTTTGATAAGGAAGGCGAACCGGGCTTTCGCGACCGCGAGCAAGCGATGATTGCCGAGCTGTGCGATTGCGACGGCGTGGTGCTGGCGACCGGCGGCGGTGCAGTCATGCGCGAAGCCAATCGTCGGGCGCTGCGTGCCGGTGGTCGGGTGGTTTATCTGCACGCTTCCGTGGAGCAGCAGGTCGGCCGCACTGCCCGCGACCGCAATCGGCCACTGTTGCGTACCGCCGATCCGGCCAAGACCCTTCGGGATTTGCTGGAGTTGCGCGATCCGCTTTATCGGGAAATCGCCGACCTGGTGGTTGAAACGGATGAGCGGCCGCCGCGTATGGTGGTGCTCGATATTCTCGAGCGCTTGCAGCAGCTGCCTCCCCGTTAAAGCGCAGCGCGAAATGCGCTATCCTCGGCGTCCTGCCATGACCGCTCAAGGTTGTGGCGGATGGCTACCGAACGGCGTCACACCATCAGATGCCCTGGATACTCGATAACTCAAGGCGGGACGCCTGATTTCATCTTCACTGTGGGGACACATGCAGACACTCAAGGTCGATCTAGGCGAGCGCAGCTACCCGATTCATATTGGCGAAGGTTTGTTGGATCAGCCTGAGCTGCTGGCCCCGCATATTCGCGGGCGGCAAGTGGCGATCATCTCCAACGAAACCGTTGCGCCGCTCTATCTTGAACGTCTGACCCGCAGCCTTGCGCAGTATTCGGTGATTTCCGTGGTGCTGCCCGACGGCGAAGCCTTCAAGACCTGGGAAACCCTGCAACTGATTTTCGACGGCTTGCTGACCGCACGACACGACCGTCGCACGACCGTGATCGCCCTCGGTGGCGGCGTGATTGGCGACATGGCCGGGTTTGCCGCCGCCTGTTACCAGCGTGGCGTCGATTTCATCCAGGTTCCAACCACTCTGTTGTCGCAAGTCGACTCCTCGGTGGGCGGCAAGACGGGGATCAATCATCCACTGGGCAAAAACATGGTCGGCGCGTTCTATCAGCCGAACGTGGTGCTGATCGATACCGCCTCCCTCAATACCCTGCCGGCCCGCGAGTTGTCCGCCGGGCTTGCTGAAGTCATCAAATACGGCTTGATCTGCAACGAGCCCTTCCTGACCTGGCTCGAAGAAAACGTCGATCGCCTGCGAGCCCTGGACCAGGTCGCCCTGACCTATGCCATCGAGCGCTCCTGCGCGGCGAAGGCAGCGGTGGTCGGCGCCGATGAAAAGGAAACCGGCGTTCGCGCCACGTTGAACCTGGGCCACACGTTCGGCCACGCCATCGAAACCCACATGGGCTATGGTGTCTGGCTGCATGGTGAAGCGGTCGCTGCCGGTACTGTAATGGCGTTGGAAATGTCCACGCGTCTGGGCTGGATCAGTGAGCAAGAGCGTGATCGCGGCATTCGCCTGTTCCAGCGTGCCGGCCTGCCGGTCATCCCGCCTGAAGAGATGACTGAAGCCGATTTTCTCGAACACATGGCAATTGACAAGAAAGTGATCGACGGTCGTTTGCGCCTGGTGCTGCTGCGCCACATGGGCGAAGCAGTGGTGACCGACGATTATCCGAAAGAGGTTCTACAGGCCACGCTGGGAGCGGATTACCGCGCCCTGGCTCAGCTTAAAGGTTAATAAGATCCCGATGACTAGTTTGCACGCCGACGAGGCTTTCCTCGGCCATTACCAGTTGAGTCATGACCCTTTTGCTCCACGGGTGCCTGGCTTCAAATTCTTCCCGGCCCAGCGCAAACCTGTGCTGGGTCAGCTGCACCACCTGGCACGTTACAGCCAGTTGCTGCTGGTGGTCACCGGCCCGCAAGGCAGTGGCAAGACCCTGTTGCGTCAGGCCCTGGTGGCCAGCACCAATAAACAGTCCGTTCAAAGCGTGGTGGTTTCCGCCCGTGGCGCCGGTGATGCGGCGGGCGTGCTGCGTCAAGTGGCTCAGGCGCTGAACGTTGCCGAGGCCGAGACCGGCGCGATTCTGGCTCAGGTCGTGCAGCTCGCGCTGACCGGTCAGGAAGTCTATTTGCTGGTGGACGACGCCGAGCAGCTCGACGAGTCCGCGCTCGAAGCCTTGATGGAGTTGGCCGCCGGTGCGCCGGAAGGCCGCCCGCACGTGTTCCTGTTCGGCGAATCCTC
Source organism: Pseudomonas sp. GM60 (assembly GCF_000282415.1). Taxonomy (NCBI): domain Bacteria; kingdom Pseudomonadati; phylum Pseudomonadota; class Gammaproteobacteria; order Pseudomonadales; family Pseudomonadaceae; genus Pseudomonas; species Pseudomonas sp. GM60. The sequence goes on along the minus strand of NZ_AKJI01000024.1, from coordinate 84,590 downwards.
GCTGATCGCTCAACTTGAGGCGCTGAGCCTTGAAGAAGAGCGCTTCCACGTCATCGAGCTGCAGCCTTACACCGAAGAAGAAACCCGCGAATATCTGGACCAGCGGCTCGAAGGTGCTGGACGGGGTATCGAACTTTTCACCGTAGAACAGATCTCTGATATTCACGAAAGCTCCGACGGTTGGCCTGGCAACATCAACCAGGTTGCCCGCGATGCAATGATCGAAGCCATGATTGCCAGCCGCTCAGCGGTCAAGCGTCCAAGTATGGGGTTCAACATGCCGAAGAAACACGTATTGGCGATTTCCGCCGTCGTCGTGGTCGCGGTAGCCGCCGCCTGGTTGATGCCGGGTCGCAGCAAAGCACCGACCACCGGCGCACCTGCCAACGAACAGGCGCAACTGCCGCTCGGGCAGGGCACGCCACAACCTAACAGCGGCGGCGCACCTGCCGTGGAATTCGCCGGTAATTCGCAACCGATGCCATTGCCGTTGGTCGGCAACTCGCAGCCGGTCATGCGTGGCCCGCTGGCTGAAGCCGCCGGTGGCATCACCGAGGGCGATGATGGCGTGCCGGTAGAGGGTTCCAGCGCTACACCGCCGACCGTAACCACCATCGCGCCTCCTGCGGGCATCCAGGCCGGTCCTGCGCCGACGCCAGCCGCCAAGCCGACGCCAGCGCCTGCACCAGCCCCAGCGCCGACTCAGGTCGCGACGGCCAAGCCGGTTCCGACGGCACCTGCAGTGAAGCCGGCACCAGCGCCTGCGCCAGCCAAGCCAGCGGCCGTCGCAACCGCCAAGCCTGCCGAGAAACCAGCGGCTGCGGCCAAGGCTGCCGGCGGCACCTGGTACGCCGGTCAGGCTCCGGGTAACTACGTGGTGCAGATCCTCGGCACCAGCTCCGAGGCGACCGCGCAAAACTTCGTGAAAGAGCAGGGCGGCGAGTACCGTTATTTCAAGAAAGTCCTCAACGGCAAGCCGCTTTACGTCATCACTTACGGTAACTTCGCCAACCGCGATGCAGCCGTTACCGCCATCAAGGCCTTGCCAGCGAAGGTTCAGGCTGGTAAACCTTGGCCTCGCACTGTCGCCAGCGTCCAACAGGAACTGGCAACAACTCGCTGAAGATTCGGCGGCCTTACCCAGGCCGCCTCTCCCGGCACCTCAAAATTTCTACAAGCGCATGCCGCCTCTACAGGCCGCGTGCCTTGTGGTGTCTGCGTCACAGTAGTCTTTGAGTCGTTGCAGTCAAAATTAAAAAAGTTTTGACTAGCACAGCAGATCGCTTTAAACCTTTCACAAATGCGACATAGATTTTCGACATTTCGTCGTCAAATTTGTGAGCCTCTGTGTCGGTGTGTACAATGACCTCCCTTTTGCCCCCGCAAAGCTGGCGTACGTTCGGCGCGGATGGTAAGTGGTTGAATTGAAAAGAAATTTGCCTCGATAAGAGGCAGCCTGGTGAGAAAGTGTCTATGAAAGCAGGTCTGTACCAACCAGATGAATTCAAGGATAACTGCGGTTTCGGCCTGATAGCCCATATGCAGGGCGAGCCCAGTCATACCCTTTTGCAAACGGCCATCGAGGCCCTGACCTGCATGACCCACCGCGGTGGGATCAACGCCGACGGCAAGACCGGTGACGGTTGCGGTCTGCTGATTCAAAAGCCGGACGTGTTCCTGCGAGCCATCGCCCAGGAAACCTTCGGCGTCGAACTGCCCAAGCAATATGCGGTGGGCATGGTCTTCTTCAACCAGGACCCGGTCAAAGCCGAAGCCGCTCGCGAGAACATGAACCGCGAGATCCTGGCCGAAGGCCTGACCCTGGTCGGCTGGCGCAAAGTGCCGATCGACACCAGCGTCCTCGGCCGCCTGGCCCTTGAGCGCCTGCCGCAGATCGAGCAGGTCTACATCGGCGGCGAAGGCCTGAGCGATCAGGACATGGCGATCAAGCTGTTCAGCGCCCGTCGTCGCTCGTCCGTGGCCAACGCCGCCGACGTCGATCACTACATCTGCAGCTTTTCGCACAAGACCATCATTTACAAAGGCCTGATGATGCCGGCGGATTTGACCGCCTTCTATCCAGACCTCAGCGATCAGCGCCTGCAAACCTCGATTTGCGTGTTCCACCAGCGCTTTTCCACCAACACCCTGCCGAAATGGCCGCTGGCCCAGCCATTCCGCTTCCTCGCCCACAACGGCGAGATCAACACCATCACCGGCAACCGCAACTGGGCCCAGGCCCGTCGCACCAAGTTCACCAACGATCTGATGGATCTGGAAGAACTCGGCCCGCTGGTGAACCGCGTCGGTTCCGACTCATCCAGCATGGACAACATGCTCGAGCTGATGGTCACCGGTGGCATCGACCTGTTCCGTGGCGTGCGGATGATCATTCCGCCAGCGTGGCAGAACGTCGAAACCATGGACCCGGATCTGCGTGCGTTCTACGAATACAACTCGATGCACATGGAACCGTGGGACGGCCCGGCCGGCGTAGTAATGACCGACGGTCGTTACGCGGTGTGCCTGCTCGACCGTAACGGTCTGCGTCCGGCGCGTTGGGTCACCACCAAGAACGGTTTCATCACCCTGGCGTCCGAAATCGGTGTCTGGAACTACCAGCCTGAAGACGTGATCGCCAAGGGCCGCGTTGGCCCGGGCCAGATCTTTGCCGTGGACACCGAAACCGGCCAGATCCTCGACACCGACGCGATCGACAACCGACTGAAGTCCCGTCATCCGTACAAGCAATGGCTGCGCAAGAATGCCCTGCGCATCCAGGCGACCATGGAAGACAACGACCACGGTTCGGCGTTCTACGATGTCGATCAACTCAAGCAGTACATGAAGATGTATCAGGTCACGTTCGAAGAGCGCGACCAGGTGCTGCGTCCGCTCGGCGAGCAAGGTTACGAAGCCGTTGGCTCCATGGGCGACGATACGCCGATGGCCGTGCTGTCCCAGCGCGTGCGCACGCCGTACGACTATTTCCGCCAGCAGTTCGCGCAGGTGACCAACCCGCCGATCGACCCGCTGCGTGAAGCCATCGTCATGTCGCTGGAGATCTGCCTCGGTGCCGAGCGCAACATCTTCCAGGAGTCGCCGGAACACGCCTCGCGCGTAATCCTCAGCTCGCCGGTCATTTCCCCGGCCAAGTGGCGCTCGCTGATGAACCTCGATCGTCCGGGCTTCGAGCGCGCGATCATCGACCTCAACTACGACGAAAGCGTCGGCCTCGAAGCGGCTGTGCGCAACGTCGCCGATCAGGCTGAAGAAGCCGTTCGTGCCGGTCGCACCCAGATCGTCCTGAGCGACCGTCACATTGCACCGGGCAAGTTGCCGATCCACGCTTCCCTGGCCACCGGCGCGGTACACCACCGCCTGACCGAAAAAGGCCTGCGTTGCGACTCCAACATCCTGGTGGAAACCGCCACCGCACGCGACCCGCACCACTTTGCGGTGTTGATCGGTTTCGGCGCCTCGGCGGTCTATCCGTTCCTGGCTTATGAAGTGCTGGGCGACCTGATCCGTACCGGTGAAGTCCTGGGCGACCTCTATGAGGTGTTCAAGAACTACCGCAAAGGCATCACTAAAGGCCTGCTGAAGATCCTGTCGAAGATGGGTATCTCGACCATCGCTTCTTACCGCGGTGCTCAATTGTTCGAAGCCATCGGCCTGTCCGAGGAAGTCTGCGACCTGAGTTTCCGTGGCGTGCCGAGCCGCATCAAGGGCGCACGTTTCGTCGACATCGAAGCCGAGCAGAAAGCCCTCGCCGCCGAAGCCTGGAGCCCGCGCAAGCCGATCCAGCAAGGCGGTCTGCTGAAGTTCGTCCACGGTGGCGAATATCACGCCTATAACCCGGACGTGGTCAACACCCTGCAAGCCGCTGTGCAGCAGGGCGACTACAGCAAGTTCAAGGAATACACGTCGCTGGTGGACAACCGTCCGGTGTCGATGATCCGCGACCTGTTCAACGTCAAGACGCTGGCCACGCCGCTGGACATCAGCGAGATCGAACCGCTGGAATCGGTGCTCAAGCGCTTCGACTCCGCCGGCATTTCGCTTGGCGCACTGTCGCCGGAAGCTCACGAAGCCCTGGCCGAAGCCATGAACCGCCTCGGTGCGCGTTCCAACTCCGGCGAAGGCGGCGAAGACCCGGCGCGCTACGGCACGATCAAGAGCTCGAAAATCAAGCAAGTCGCGACTGGCCGTTTCGGTGTGACCCCGGAATACCTGGTCAACGCTGAAGTGCTGCAGATCAAGGTCGCTCAGGGCGCCAAGCCCGGCGAAGGCGGTCAACTGCCAGGCGGCAAGGTCAACGGTTTGATCGCCAAGCTGCGTTACGCAGTGCCGGGCGTGACCCTGATTTCGCCGCCGCCGCACCACGACATCTATTCGATCGAAGACTTGTCGCAGCTGATTTTCGACCTGAAACAAGTCAACCCGAAGGCCCTGGTCTCGGTGAAACTGGTAGCAGAAGCGGGCGTCGGTACCATCGCGGCCGGTGTGGCCAAGGCCTACGCGGACTTGATCACCATTTCCGGTTACGACGGCGGCACCGGCGCATCGCCGCTGACCTCGATCAAATACGCGGGCGCTCCGTGGGAACTCGGCCTGGCCGAAACCCACCAGACCCTGCGTGGCAACGACCTGCGCGGCAAAGTCCGGGTCCAGACCGACGGCGGCCTGAAAACCGGCCTCGACGTGATCAAGGCAGCCATCCTCGGCGCTGAAAGCTTCGGTTTCGGCACCGCGCCAATGATCGCGCTGGGCTGCAAATACCTGCGTATCTGCCACCTGAACAACTGCGCCACCGGCGTCGCGACTCAGAACGAGAAGCTGCGCAAGGATCACTACATCGGTACCGTCGACATGGTGGTGAATTTCTTCACCTACGTCGCCGAAGAAACCCGTGAGTGGCTGGCCAAGCTGGGCGTGCGCTCCCTCGAAGAGCTGATCGGCCGCACCGATCTGCTGGAAGTCCTCGAAGGCCAGACCGCCAAGCAGAACCACCTGGACCTGACCCCGTTGCTGGGCAGCGATCACATCCCGGCAGACAAGCCTCAGTTCTGCCAGGTCGACCGCAACCCGCCGTTCGACAAAGGCCTGCTGGCCGAGAAAATGATCGACATGGCCACCTCGGCCATCAACGACATGAGCGGCGCCGAATTCGCGCTGGATATCTGCAACTGCGACCGTTCGATCGGCGCGCGGATCTCCGGTGAAATCGCGCGCAAGCACGGCAACCAAGGCATGGCGAACGCGCCGATCACCTTCCGCTTCAAAGGGACGGCCGGTCAGAGCTTCGGTGTGTGGAACGCCGGCGGTTTGAACATGTACCTGGAAGGCGACGCCAACGACTACGTCGGCAAAGGCATGACCGGTGGCAAACTGGTCATCGTTCCGCCGAAGGGCAGCGCCTACAAGACTCAGGACAGTGCCATCATCGGCAACACCTGCCTGTACGGCGCCACCGGCGGCAAGTTGTTCGCTGCCGGCACTGCGGGCGAGCGTTTCGCAGTGCGTAACTCCGGTGCTCACACCGTGGTGGAAGGCACTGGCGATCACTGCTGCGAGTACATGACCGGTGGTTTTGTCTGTGTCCTGGGCAAAACCGGTTACAACTTCGGCTCAGGCATGACCGGCGGTTTCGCCTACGTGCTCGACCAGGACAACACCTTCGTTGACCGGGTCAACCACGAACTGGTGGAAATCCAGCGGATCAGCGGCGAAGCGATGGAAGCCTACCGTAGCCACCTGCAACGCGTGCTGAACGAGTACGTCGAGGAAACTGACAGCGAGTGGGGTCGTGAACTCGCGGAAAACCTCGATGACTACCTGCGCCGTTTCTGGTTGGTCAAGCCCAAGGCTGCCAGCTTGAAAACGTTGCTTTCCAGCACCCGTGCCAACCCGCAGTGATATGCGCCTGAAGAGTTTGATGAGGTTTTAACAATGGCTGAACGTCTGAATAACGACTTCCAGTTCATCGACGTCGGGCGCAAAGATCCGAAGAAGAAACTGTTGCGTCAACGCAAGAAAGAGTTCGTGGAGATCTACGAACCCTTCAAACCCCAGCATTCGGCCGATCAGGCCCACCGCTGCCTGGGTTGCGGTAACCCGTATTGCGAATGGAAGTGCCCGGTGCACAACTTCATTCCGAACTGGCTGAAACTGGTGGCCGAGGGCAACATCCTCCAGGCCGCCGAGCTGTCGCACCAGACCAACACCTTGCCGGAAGTGTGCGGCCGGGTGTGCCCGCAGGATCGTCTGTGCGAGGGTGCCTGCACCCTCAACGACGGCTTCGGCGCGGTGACCATCGGTTCGGTCGAGAAGTACATCACCGACACCGCGTTCGCCATGGGCTGGCGCCCGGACATGTCCAAGGTCATACCGACCGGCAAGCGTGTCGCGATCATCGGCGCAGGCCCGGCCGGCCTCGGTTGTGCCGACGTGCTGGTACGCGGCGGCGTGACCCCGGTGGTGTTCGACAAGAACCCGGAAATCGGCGGTCTGCTGACCTTCGGCATCCCGGAGTTCAAGCTGGAAAAGACCGTGCTGAGCAATCGCCGCGAAGTCTTCACCGGCATGGGCATCGAGTTCCGCCTGAACACCGAAGTGGGCAAGGACGTGTCCGTCGAGCAACTGCTCGAAGAATACGATGCCGTGTTCATGGGCATGGGCACCTACACCTACATGAAGGGCGGCTTTGCCGGTGAAGACCTGCCGGGTGTGCATGACGCGCTCGACTTCCTGATCGCCAACGTCAATCGCAACCTGGGCTTTGAAAAGTCGCCGGAAGATTTCGTCGACATGAAAGGCAAGAAGGTCGTGGTACTGGGCGGCGGCGACACGGCGATGGACTGCAACCGTACGTCGATCCGCCAGGGCGCCAAGTCGGTGACCTGTGCGTATCGTCGTGACGAAGCGAACATGCCAGGCTCGCGCAAAGAGGTGAAGAACGCCAAGGAAGAAGGCGTGAAATTCCTCTACAACCGCCAGCCGATCGCCATCGTGGGTGAGGACAAGGTTGAAGGCGTGAAGGTGGTCGAGACCCGTCTCGGCGAGCCGGACGCCCGTGGCCGTCGCAGCCCCGAGCCGATCCCGGGCTCCGAAGAGATCATCCCGGCCGACGCCGTGGTCATCGCTTTCGGTTTCCGTCCAAGCCCGGCGCCGTGGTTCGAGCAGTTCAGCATCCAGACCGACAGCCAGGGCCGCGTAGTTGCGCCTGAACAAGGTCAGTTCAAGCACCAGACCAGCAACCCGAAAATCTTCGCCGGTGGCGATATGGTTCGCGGTTCCGACCTGGTGGTGACGGCGATCTTCGAAGGCCGCAATGCGGCGGAAGGGATCCTGGACTACCTGGGCGTCTAAATCTGCTTGATCGGCGTCGCTCCCTTCGCGGGCAAGCCTCGCTCCTACAGGTGCAATATGACCCTGTAGGAGCGAGGCTTGCCCGCGAAGAGGCCGGTAAATTCAACGCAGATTTAGTTGATGTAACCCGCGACAAATTGACCCGATAGACAAAAGGCTGACCTGCATCCGTGCCTTTTGCGTCGAGCTCTGAGAAAATGCCCGCACTTTTTTTCCGGATGCCGACATGACTGCCCTGAAGAACGACCGTTTCCTTCGCGCCCTGCTCAAGCAACCTGTAGACGTCACCCCTGTGTGGATGATGCGTCAGGCCGGTCGCTACTTGCCTGAATACCGCGCCAGCCGTGCCAAGGCCGGCGACTTCATGAGCCTGTGCATGAACCCGGCGTTCGCTTGCGAAGTCACCATGCAACCGCTCGACCGCTATCCGCAACTGGATGCGGCAATCCTGTTCTCCGACATCCTCACCATCCCGGACGCCATGGGCCAGGGCCTGTACTTCGAAACCGGTGAAGGCCCACGCTTCAAAAAAGTCGTCAGCACGATGGCCGACATCGAAGCCCTGCCGATTCCTGATCCGCACAAAGACCTCGGTTACGTGATGGACGCGGTCAGCACCATCCGCCGCGAACTGAACGGCCGTGTACCGCTGATCGGTTTCTCCGGCAGCCCATGGACCCTGGCCACCTATATGGTTGAAGGCGGTTCGTCGAAAGACTTCCGCAAGACCAAAGCCATGCTCTACGACAACCCGCAAGCCATGCACCTGTTGCTGGACAAGCTGGCGCAGTCGGTGACCTCGTACCTCAACGGCCAGATCATGGCCGGCGCACAAGCGGTGCAGATTTTCGACACGTGGGGCGGCAACCTGTCGGCGGCGGCGTACCAGGAATTCTCCTTGGCCTACATGCGCAAAATCGTCAGCGGCCTGATCCGCGAGCACGAAGGCCGCAAGGTTCCGGTCATCCTGTTCACCAAGAACGGCGGCCTGTGGCTGGAAAGCATCGCTGATGCCGGTGCTGATGCGCTGGGCCTGGACTGGACGTGCGATATCGGCAATGCCCGGGCTCGCGTTGGCGACAAAGTTGCCTTGCAAGGCAACATGGACCCGACCGTGCTCTACGCCAAACCGGAAGCCATTCGTACCGAAGTCGGACGGATCCTCGCCAGTTATGGCAAGGGTAGCGGCCACGTGTTCAACCTGGGTCATGGCATTACGCCGGAAGTCGATCCGGAACATGCGGGTGCGTTCCTGCGCGCGGTGCATGAGCTGTCGGCGCAGTATCACGAGTAGTCCTCGCAGGTCCCATCAAGCCTGTCCGGCCAACGCCGGGCAGGCTTTTTTTTGTCTGAAATACCGTGTGCCCGCCTAATCCGTTTCATCCTGTAAGAAAGTTTTCCCTCTTTGTCAGACAAGTGAAGAGAGAGAGTAATCCCCATGTAAGCGGTGACTTGTCCTACATAGAATTCGTGCCCATCTCAGTAAGGTTTCAGACCTTCGTCCGGTGCAGCCCACCGAACGAGATTACGAACAGCGGCGTCCTTATGGCGCCTTAATTTTCGATAAGTAGTCTGGAACACACTCATGAAAAAGACCTTCTACAAGGGAGGAGCGCTAACCGCATGCTCCTCTTCAATGATCCTGTTATCGGCAATGTTGGCGTCTCAAACTGTTTCGGCCCACGGCTATATGGAAGTGCCGCCATCGCGCGCGCTGCTGTGCCAGAAAGGGGTGAACACCAACTGTGGTGCCGCGCAATACGAGCCTCAAAGTGTTGGCGAAACGTTCAAAGGTTTTCCGGCTGGTACAGGCGGTGCGCCTTTGCAAGGGCCGATCGATGGCAAGATTCCGAGTGGCGGTCATCCATCGTTCTCCGCTATGGATGCTCAGTCCGCTACCCGTTGGCAATTAACGGAAATCAAAGACCGTAACATCGATTTTCAATGGCGCTACACCCAGGCTCATCCGGCCACCAAGCATGAGTACTTCATCACTCGCAACGGCTGGAACGTTAACGAATCCCTCAAGCGCGCCTCGTTTGAAAGCACCCCGTTCTGCGTCGTCGAGGGCAATCATCAGCTGCCGGTATCCGGCGCCAAACACAACTGCAACATTCCTGACGACAAATCCGGACAGCACGTCATCCTCGGGATCTGGACCGTCGGAGATACCGACGCGGCGTTTTACAACGCCGTCGATGTGAACATCCTCGGCGAACCGTCGTTGCCCGGTGGCTGGACCTCTGTTGGCGGCATCACGCCATCGACCCAATTGCTGATCGGTGACAAGGTCAAGGCCCGCGCATTCTCTGCCAACGGTGTCAGCCCGGATTACGACGTCGAGATCTCCATCGACACTGCCGAGGAAGGCTCGCCGAATAACTGGGCGTTCAAACTGGCAGAAAAAATCAACAGCACTCATTCGCTTATCCGCGCCGGTATTCGTAATGAGAACGGCAACATCGAACCGGTCCGGGGTAACAACACCCTCTACGCCCAGAAAGAAAGCGGCGTAACCCGTTACGAAGTTCAGCTGGACATGAAGGAAGACACCGCTGCGCGCATGTCGGTGGCCTCCCAGCAAGCCGAATACGTTCTGGACAAGGGCCTGGCCAACGTCCAGTTCAGCATGATCTCGAACCGTACGATGAACGTCGAAGCGACCTTGTTCGACGAGAACAACAAGCCGGTCGGTTCCGTCGCGACGCAGGTGGACAACGGTCCGACCTGGCTGACCATGGATGTCCGCAGCAATCCCGGCAAACACACCCTGACGCTGGTCGGCACCACGCTGGATGGCCGCACCACTCGCCAGGACACCCAGCCCACCCACATGACCGGTGAAGGCGCGGGCATCGAGCACGACTTCGTGTTCCCCGAAGGCATCAGCGGGTACACCGCCGGCACCAAAGTGCTGCAACCGAAGACCAATGAAATCTTCGAATGCAAGCCACTCCCCGAGGCCGGTTACTGCAAGCAGTACAGCCCGACGGCCAACGGCTTCGAGCCCGGTGTAGGGGCACACTGGCACATGGCGTGGGACAAAATCTAAGTCTCTCGTAACACTTCAGGCGATCCGGAACAGGATTGCCTGAAGGCTAATTTTCCTGTTGAAAGTCGAGTTGAAAAATGACGGTTTTGGGTTACTCCACCCAACGCGTATGGCTGCACTGGTTGTCGGCGGCGGTGATCATCTGGACGCTGGCGTCGGGGTTCTATGTGGCCTGCGTGGACGTGCCAGCCCGCGTCGGTGAGCGGGTTGCCTTTATCAATGTGTCGCTGACAACGGTGTTCATCCCGTTTTTTGTCTGGCGTCTGTTTATTTTTGTCGTTCACGCCCGGCAGACGAGCGTGAACACCTTGTCGGCTATGGAAAAACTCGCGCTGTTTGCCCACACGCTGATCTACCTGACGGTGACTGTCGTGCTGGTGACCGGTGTGTTGATGATGGACCGCCCGATCGATGTATTCGGGTGGTTCGATATTGCGCAGCCGCTGAGTGATCCAGCGCTTATCGCGCTGTTTGTCACGGTTCACGTTTGGTCGTGCCTGGTGCTTTCACTGCTGATCGCGATGCATGTCGGTGCGGTGATTTTCCATGAACTGTGCGGTCACCGCGTACTGCGGCGAATGTCCTTGTGCAGTCTTGTTCGCAGTGAGCGCGCCGAGTGAACGGGCGACTCTGCACCCTCTGCCTGCTGCTGGTGACCGTCGCGTACGGAGCCTTTCTGGTGTGGCAAGAGTGGGGATTTCGTCAAAGCCGTGTCGCAGCGATGCCCACCGTTGCAACGATAGCGACGCCACCGTCCCGTGCACCTCTGAATACCACAGCGGTGGCGACGGTGCTCGGTCTGACGGCTGGAGCCACGTTGTTGGCCAGCGCCGAGCCGCTGACCCTGCAGGCCAGTTTTGTCCTCGCCACAGGGTTGTCCAGAGCGCTGCTGGCAGACGCTCAAGGCTCGCGGATTTATCAGGTGGGCGATCCGTTGCCGGGCGGCAGCGTTCTGCGTCGCGTCGAGGCGGATCGGGCGGTGTTGTGGAACAAGGGGCGAGAAGAAGTGCTGATGCTGCAGACGTCTGACACGCAGCTCTTGCGTCGATTCGACCCGCAAGCCGAGGCTCCGGCCCCCGCGACTCCTGCGCATTTTCTACGCCCGCTCACCGGGCCGTCAGAGTGATCACCCTATGAACTGTTCCATCAGCGCGCAGGCGTTGCGCACCCTGCTTTTTCTCGCCGCGTTGGCGCTGTCACTCTTTCATGGCGCGGTACGGGCCGAGGAAGAAAAATGGCAACTGGCGATGAACAATGCCGAGCTGCGCGACATCGTCGAGGAAATCTCCACCATTCTCGGGACCACGGTGGTGCTTGATCCCAGAGTCTCCGGGCGCATCACCGTCATGTCCCGTCAGGCCCTCGACCGCGAAGGTGTTCGCCGATTGTTTTATTCGGTGCTGGATGCCCACAACTTCACGGTCATCGACGAGGGTGACCGGATCCTGATTACGCCGGTCACCGAAGCGAAAACCCGCGCCGGCCAAGGCATTGCAAAAAACGCTACGGCTTCTCAATTCATCACCCGGGTCGTCGAACTGAACACCAGCAGCGCTTCCGACATTGCCGGCCTGGTTCGGCCGCTGGTGTCGGCCAACGGCTATGTCGGTCCTTCGGTGTCAGCCAATGCGCTGGTGGTCACCGATACTGCGGCCAATGTGAACCGTATCGCGCAGGTGGTCCGGCAACTGGATTCCGGGCAGAACAATCAGCATGCCGTGGTGCAAATGCAACACGCTCAGGCCGCTGATGTGGCGACTGTCATGGAGTCCTCGCTGGGCAAGCGCAGCGCTGATACGGCGATCCAGGTATTGGCCGACGCCAGAACCAATCGGCTGATCCTCATTGGTTCACCGTCGGTTCGCCAGCGCCTGATCGACCTCGCACGCCGTCTCGATACCCCCGCGACCGCCACCCTCGACAACGCGCGGGTGATTCGCCTGCGTCACAGCGATGCCAGGCAATTGGCCGAGGTCCTCGAAACGATGGGGCAGGGCCGAAAGCCGGCAACGGCCGTCGGTGGCCCCCGGGATAACTCACCCGGCACGACGTTCATGATCAAGGCCGATGGAAGCCAGAATGCGCTGGTGCTGATTGCCGAACCGGCGCAAATCCGCACCATCGAGGACATCGTGCGTCAGTTGGACCAGCCTCGGGCTCAGGTGCTGATCCATGCCGCCATTGTCGAGATTTCCGGGGACATCGCCGAGGCCGTGGGTGTTCAGTGGAGCGTCAGCGGCAGCGATGCAAAAGGCTTCATCAACTTTCCCGGCACCGATATTCCGATCATCGGCGGGCTGAACTTTGACGAGAAAAAAACCGCACCGGAAGGGGCCATCCTGCAACTGGGCAATGACCGCTTCGGCGCGTTGGTTTCGGCGCTGGCCAGCAACACCCGCAGCAACCTGCTGTCCACGCCGAGCCTGCTGACTCTGGACAATCAGGAGGCAGAAATCATCGTCGGCCAAAACGTCCCGTTCAAGACCGGCTCCTACGCCACCAACAGCAACGGCGCGGAAAATCCGTTTACCACCGTCGAGCGCAAGGACGTGGGCATCAGCCTGAAAATCAAGCCGTACATCAACGAAGGTTCGACGTTGCGCCTGGAGGTCGCGCAGGAAGTGTCGGACATCGCGCCTTCGGTATCGGGTATCGATTCTTCGGACCTGATTACCAACAAACGTGCGCTCAAGAGCACGATCCTGGCGGACGATGGCGAAATCATCGTCATCGGTGGGCTGATCAGGGACAGCGTCCGCACCCAACAGAGCGGGGTGCCGTTGCTGCGCGATATTCCCTACCTCGGTGCGCTGTTTCGCTGGACCCGCGACACCCAGACCAAAAGCAACCTGATGGTGTTTTTGCGGCCGACCATCGTGCGCAGCAAGGAAGACCTGTCAGACGTCAGCCAGCAGCGTTACAACGCGCTGCGTGAATTGAGCAAGCCTGGCGCGCGAGGGAACAACTCCTTGCTGCTGCCGGCCGAGGCGCGTCAATTGTTCGACCCCGCACCCGACGCCCCCGTGTTCGATTTGCGTAAGCAAGCGGCGGAATCGCCATGAACGAACCGCGTGAATCCCTCCAGCAATTGCCCTTCGGTTTCGCCCGGCGTTTCGGCGTACTGCTGGAGCACGACGGGCCGGGCTCAAGCCTTGTGCTGCGCGCCAATACGCCACTCACGGCCCTGTCGGAAGCCCGTCGGGCAAACACTCGGGATCTGCCGATGCGGGTGCTTGAGCCAGATGAGTTCGCCGCACGTCTGGCCGTCGCTTATCGCGAAGGTCAGAGCGCGGCCGAGCAAGTTGCCCAAGGGCTGGACGAAGAGCTGGACCTGCTCAGCCTGGTCGATCAAGTCCCGCAAACCGCCGACCTGCTGGAGCAGCAGGGCGACGCGCCGATCATCCGGTTGATCAACGCACTGCTCAGCGAAGCGGTGCGCGAGCACGCGTCGGACGTGCACCTGGAAACTTTCGAGCAGTACCTGTCGGTACGCATGCGCGTCGACGGGCAATTGCGCGAAATGCTCAGGCCCCGACGTGAACTGGCCACCTTGCTGGTGTCGCGGATCAAGGTCATGGCACGCCTGGACATTGCTGAAAAACGGGTCCCGCAGGATGGTCGAATGGCCCTGCGGCTGGCCGGGCACGAAGTCGATGTGCGGGTCTCCACGCTGCCTTCGGCCCACGGCGAACGGGTGGTGCTGCGCCTGCTCGACAAGCAGGCCGGGCGCCTGGAATTGCCGCGACTCGGCATGCCTGCCGATACCCTCGCCGCGTTGCGCCAGTTGCTCGCAAAACCTCACGGCATTCTGCTGGTGACCGGGCCTACCGGTTCCGGCAAGACCACCAGTCTGTACGCCGCGCTGGGCAGCCTGAACGATCAGACACGCAACATTCTCACGGTCGAAGACCCTATCGAATATCACCTGCCGGGTGTGGGGCAGATGCCGGTCAATCCGAAAGTGGACATGACGTTTGCCCGCGGCTTGAGGGCGATTTTGCGACAGGATCCGGACGTGGTGATGGTCGGCGAAATCCGTGATCGCGAGACGGCGGAAATCGCCGTCCAGGCATCGCTGACCGGGCACCTGGTGCTCTCGACGTTGCACACCAACAGTGCCGTCGGTGCAGTGACGCGGCTGGTGGACATGGGCGTCGATGCCTACCTGCTGGCGTCGTCGCTGGTGGGCATTCTGGCCCAGCGTTTACTGCGCACGTTGTGTCCCCATTGCAAAGCGGCATACAGCGCCGATGGCGCCACGTGCGAACGCTTGGGGCTCGATTCCGCAGCGCCACCGCAACTGTTCAGGGCGGTTGGGTGCGACCAGTGCCAGCACGGTTATCGCGGGCGGATCGGAATCTACGAGCTGATCAGCGTGACGCCCGCCGTCTCGGTTCTGATTCATCAAGGTGCGAGTGAACAGGCGTTGATAGAAGAGACGCGCAAGGTCTCCCGCAGCCTGTTACAGGACGGTCGCCAGCGGGTGCTGGAGGGCGCGACCAGCCTCGACGAATTACTGCGCGTGACGCAGGAGGACTAGCGAGTGCCGACGTTCGATTACCGCGCTGACGACGCCCAGGGCCGACGCTGCAAAGGCCGACTGGAGGCCGACGGCCCGCGTCATGCCCGGCAACTGATGCGTGAACGCGGCTTGTGGCCGCGTGAGTTGAGCGAGGTCAGGGCAGGTGGCGACACGGGGACGCAACCTCGCAGCGGACGTCTGAGCGCGGCGGATCTGGCGCTGTTGACCTTGCAGCTGTCCACCCTCGTACAGGCGGGGCTGCCTCTGGAGGAAGCCCTTGAAGCGGTGACGAAGCAGAGTGCGAAGCGCAAGGTTGCCGGTCTGTTGTCGGCGGTCAGGAGTCGGGTGATGGAAGGTCATGCCCTGTCGACGGCGCTGGCTCAATTTCCCAAGGCGTTCCCCGAATTGTTCCGAGCCACCGTCGCGGCTGGCGAACGTTCCGGTCACTTGGGGCATGTGCTGGAACAACTGGCCGCTTACACCCAGGCCCGCCAGGCGTCGCGGCAGAAAATCCAGATGGCCCTGGTGTACCCGTTGATCCTGATGTTGGCCAGCGTCGCGATTGTTGGTTTTCTGCTCGGCTACGTGGTGCCCGACGTGGTGAAGATCTTCGTCGACAGTGGCCAGCCGTTGCCCTGGCTGACACAGGCGCTGATCGCCCTCAGCAATGGGCTGCGCAATCACTTTCTGCTGTTGATGGGCGTGCTGGCGACGCTGCTCGGCCTCTGGCGCTGGAGCCTGCGCCAGCCGGCCTGGCGCCTGCGCTGGCATCGTCTCGCGTTGAAACTGCCGGTCATGGGCGAAGTGCTGCGGGCGATGGAAGCCGCGCGGTTCGCCAGCACGCTGGCAATCCTCGGCAAAAGTGCAGTGCCATTGGTGGACGCACTGGAGATCGCGGCGGCCGTCATCGGCAACCTGACCATCCGCAGCCGCATGGCCGATGTCGCGCGCTCGGTCCGTGAAGGTGGAACGCTGACTCGCGGCCTGGAACTGAGCGGCGACATCCCGCCGATGATGCTGCACATGATCGCCAGCGGCGAACGTGCCGGTGAACTCGATCGCATGCTGGTGCGGGCCGCCGAGCAGCAGGAAAGCAGCCTGGCAGCGCGTATCGCACTGGTCGTGAGCCTTTTTGAACCGGCCATGCTGGTGCTGATGGTCGGCGTGGTGCTGCTGATCGTCATGGCCATCCTCCTACCGATTCTCAGCCTCAACCAATTGGTGAATTGACCCATGAATGCAGCACAGAGAAACAGCCCTCGCGCTCAACGCGGTTTTACCCTGATCGAAATCATGGTGGTGGTGGTCATCATCGGCGTGCTGGGGGCCATCGTGGTGCCGCAGTTCATGAGCCGTCCCGACCAGGCCAAAGTCACCGCCAGCAAAATTGATCTCCAGGCCATCGCCACGGCCCTCGAAATGTATCGCCTCGACAACTTCAACTACCCCTCGACACAGCAGGGGCTGGAAGCCTTGAGCAAACCACCTTCCGGCCTGCCGGCGGCGAGGAACTGGAACCCTCATGGGTATCTGAAAAGCCTGCCGGTCGATCCGTGGAACACGCCCTATCAGTACCTCAATCCCGGTGTGCATTCAGTGGACGGCGGCTATGACTTGTACTCCCTCGGTTCCGATGGCGTGAAGGGTGGCGAAGGGCATGCGGCCGATATCGGCAACTGGGGCGACTGAATCATGCGCCAGCGTTGTCGGGGATTCACCTTGCTCGAACTGATGATCGTGATTGTTTTGATCGGCGCGCTGTTGGGCATGGTGAGCTTCGCCACCGGGTCGAATCCGGCGCGTCAGGCCCGGCAGGAAGCGCATGGGATCGTGGGCGTAATTCAACAGTTGCGTGAACGCGCAGTGCTCGATGGCCAGGAGTTCGGCTTGCGGCTGAGTGTCGAGGGTTATCGGGTGATGAGGCTCGATGTTCAGGGCTGGGAACCGATGGTGGCTTTTTATCGATGGCCCGAAAACGTGCGGCTACGGCTTGAGCAGGACGGTCATCCGGTAACCCTTGGCGCCGACGATGGACCTCCTCAGTTGCTGATGTTCAGCAACGATGAAACCAGCGTCTTTACGCTGACGTTTGGCAACGACAAAAAGACGTGGCTCAGCCTGTCCAGCGATGGCCTTGGCCAGGTGGTGATCGATGGCTAGCCGGCCGTTTGCTTCACGCATGCGTGGCTTCACCTTGCTGGAAATCATGGTGGCCCTGGCGATCTTTTCGACGCTGGCGGCTGCCGTGTTGTCGGCGAGCCAATATGTGCTCAGGCAAACCGGCGCGGTCGAGGAACGGCTCTTCGGCGCGTGGCTGGCAGACAACCATCTGAATGAACTGCGCCTGCAAACCGGATTGCCCCTCGACCAGCAACAACGGATCGTGTCGATGGATCGCCGCGACTGGTTGCTGCGCCAGCGCATCAGCGTTTCGTCCGACCCGCGCCTGCTCAAGGTCGATGTTGACGTCAGCCTTTCCGGGCGTGAGCAAACCGTACACCGCGCCAGTGGCTGGGTACCTCATCGTGATGAATAAGCAGAGCGGTTTCACCCTGCTGGAACTGGTCATCGCCATGGCGATCTTCGCGTTGCTGGGCCTGGCCAGTTGGGGGCTGTTCGATGGCGTGGTGCGCGTGCAACGAGGGACGACGGAGCATGAGCGTGAGTTCCGAAGCCTGCAACGGGCGGTGGCGGTGATCGAACGGGATGTGCTGCACGCCACCGATCAACCCGTCCTGCTCCAGCAATCGGTGTTGCAGTTGCAGCGCAGCCATTGGCGCAACCCTTTGGACCAGCCGCGCAGCGAGCGCCAGTTGCTGACCTATCGACTCGATAACGGCACGCTGTGGCGTGAAAGTCAGGGGGAGGGGGTGCCGAGCGTGCAGCGGCAAAAACTGCTGGGTGATGTTCGAGACTTGAGTTGGCGGGTGTTTGACGCACAGTCCGGTTGGAGCAGCGATTGGCCATCCGGGCGGGGCGTGAAGCGGCCGATGGCGGTGGAAGTGCAATTCTCTACTGGCCGTTTCGAGGCGATTCGTCGGGTATTGCTGTTGCCCGGCGCGTTGCCATGAGGAGGCATCAACGCGGCATCGCGTTGATCAGCGTGTTGCTGGTCATGAGTCTGGCGTTGTTGATCACCAGCGGCTTGCTGCGCAGCCATCGCCTGTCGCTACACAGCAGCGGCCAGGCCCTGCAGCACATTCAAATGCGCCAACTCGCCGTTGCGGGGGAAAGCTGGGCGCTTTTGCGCTTGCGGGACGCGGCGCAGGGCTCGCAAAAAACCGTCGATCTGACCCAGGACTGGGCGCGGATGACTCCCGACTTCGACGTCGAAGGCGCGCAGATCCGCGTTGATATCGAGGACCTCGCCGGGCGCTTCAATCTCAACTCGTTGTTGAGTCAGGGGCAGATCGATCAAGTCACCCTCAACCGCTGGGCGCGCTTGCTCGACGTGCTGGATCTTCCACCGCTGCAACTTGCTCAGGTAGGAGCGTTCCGAGAACTGAGCCAACTGCGCCTGCTGCCGGGGGTTGACGCTCATGTGCTGCGTCAACTTGAGCCTTGGGTGGCGATGTTGCCCGGCCACGCAACGCTGAACGTCAACACGGCCCCGGCGTTGGTGCTGAGGACGCTCGATGACGTGGACGCGACCACGGCTGCGGCGCTGGTTAGTCAGGCTTCGACGACTGGATGGGCCAGCGCTCAGGCCTTTACGCAAGACCCGCTGCTCTCCGGTGCAGGCCTGAGCAGTCATGGACTTGGCACCGGCAGCCGCTGGTTCCGCATCACGGTGCAGGTCACTCAGGGACAGCGCCGATTGCGGCTGGCCACGGAGGTCGAACGCGACGCCGACACGCACCAATTCAACGTTCTGCAACGACGCCTTCTTCCTTCGACTGCCCACGAGATGCCGCAATGAATACCTGGCTTTACCTGACAGCCGAGGGCCTGGGCGAGCCGTCGACAGACTGGCCTTGCTGCGTCTGGTCCTCGACTGGGCAACGCCAGTCCATGCCCTTGAATCAAGCGGCACAGGTGCTGAACGGGCAGGCGGTCGATGTGCTGCTGCCCATGGAATTGTGCAGCTGGGTGCGCAGCGCTCCGTGGCCTTCCAAACGCCAACCCGGCGCGCAAGCCGTCGCGTTTGCCGTGGAAGATCAATTGAGCGAGGTGTTGGAAAAGCTGCACCTGAGCATCGGCGCTCGCGATCAGGAAGGGCGTTATCCGGTCATGGTGATCGACCGTCAGCGGTTTGCCGCGATGCTCGCGTTACTGGCCGAAGAGGGCGTCGAGGTGCGTTCGGTGTTCGTCGATGCCGATGTCTTGCCCCTGGATCAGGCACTCGGTGTTTGGTGGTTCGGTCGATGGCTGGTCGGCGGAGGGCTGCCGGCCCGCCTGGCGTTGACGGACGACGGGTTGACGTTGCTGGGACCGGCCTTGCCCGCAGGGATTCAATGGGTCGACGCGCGTCAGGGTGCGACGGATGTCGATCAATACCTGGCCCACCGTCCCGCGCAGGCCATCAATCTGCTGCAGGGCGAATTCGCCCTGCGCAACAAACGTCTGCCCTGGCGCCTCGGTGGTTTGACGATCCTGACGCTGCTGTTGCTGACCTGGGGCGCCAGCGCTGCGCGAATCCATTTTATGGAGAGTGAAACACGCAGGCTCTACAGCCAGAACGAGCAACGGTTCAAGACGCTTTACCCCGAGCAGAGCCGCATCGTCGATCTGGCAACGCAGCTCAACGCGCTTCAACAGCAGACCGCCGAGCCGCAGCGCACACGCGTCGCCGAGCTGGTGACGCTGGTTGAACAGGTGATTGGCGCAAGCAATGTCGAGGTCCGGCGCATCGAATTCCGTGCCGGCGATGGCTGGAAAATCCAGCTGAGCGCCAACAGCTTTGCCGAGCTGGAGCAACTGCGCGAGCGTGGGCGACAACAAGGCGTGCCACTGCGGCTCGACAGTGCGAGCAAAGAGCGCGACCGCGTACAGGCGACCCTGACAGTGGAGGACCGAACATGAAAGCGGCCTGGCAACGGCTGTCCCTTCGCGAGCAACGACTGTTGCTGGCCATGGGCGCATTTTTATTGGCTGTCGTGGCGTTCAGCCTGATCTGGCAACCGACACGCCAACGCCTGGAAACCATGGAGCGCCAGCACCAACAGCAACTGGCCGTGTCTGCGCAACTGCAACGGGCACAACCGCGAAGCACCCCGCCCGTCGTCAGCCATCAGTCGTTGTCGCTGCGTGTCAGCGAAAGCGCCACAGAAGTGGGGTTTGAGATCCATCAGATGGACACCGACAACGACGTGTTGCGCCTGACCCTCAGCGGCGACGCGCAGGCGTTGTTGCAATGGCTGGACCGCACCGAACGTGACGGCGTCGCCTTGCAATCGCTGACCCTGGAAAAGCGTGACGCGGTGCTTGAGGCACGGGTGGTGCTCAGGTAGTCGAACCATTCCCCGGCAGCAGCGGCAGGCGGGCCAGTTTCAACGCAACCAGCAACGCCACCACCAGCAGCGCACCGATGAACACGCCAATCCCGTTCCACCCGCCGAGGTGCCAGAACACACCGCCCGCCGTACCGGCAATGCTCGACCCGGCGTAGTAACTGAACAAGTACAACGACGATGCCTGACCCTTGGCCTTCGTGGCGCGACGGCCGATCCAGCTGCTGGCCACCGAGTGCGCGCCGAAGAAACCGAAGGTGAAAATCAGCATGCCGATGATCACCACGGGCAACGGCGTAAGCATGGTCAGGGCGAGACCGGCGAGCATCAGCACGATAGTCGACCAGAGCATTTTGCGGCGTCCGAGTTTGTCGGCCAGCGAACCGATTTTCGCCGAGCTGTAGATGCCCGACAGGTACACCACCGACAGCAGCCCGACAAAGGCCTGGTCCATGTGGTACGGCTCGGCCAGCAGGCGATAGCCGATGTAGTTGAAGAGCGTGACGAACGCGCCCATCAGCACGAACGCTTCTAAGAACAACAGCGGCAAACCGGCGTCGCGAAAGTGCATGGTGAAACCGTCGAGCAGGCTGCGCGGGTGCAGCGAGCGGGCGCGGAAGTTGCGCGATTCGGGGAGGATTTTCCAGAACACCGCCGCCGCGATCAGTGCCAGGCCGCCGATCACCAGCATCGCCGTGTGCCAGCTGACGAAGTCGATCAACACCCCGGTAATCAAACGCCCGCACATCCCGCCAATCGCGTTGCCGCCGATGTACAGGCCCATCGCCAGGCCGATGTGTTGCGGGTGGATCTCTTCGCTCAGGTAGGTCATGGCGACTGCCGCCAGGCCACTCAACGACAACCCGATCAACGCGCGCATCACCAGCACGCCGTGCCAGCTCGGCATCATGGAACTGGCGATGGTGCACAGCGCCGCGGCAAACAGCGCCGCCACCATCACCGGTTTGCGCCCGACCCGGTCCGAGATCGGCCCGGTGATCAGCAGGCCGATAGCGAGCATGGCCGTGGCCACCGACAGAATCAGGCTGCTCTGCGCCGCGTTGATCGAATATTCGTGGGACAGCAGCGGCATCATCGGTTGCACGCAGTACAGCAGCGCGAAGGTCGCAAAGCCGCCAGAGAACAGCGCCAGTACCGTGCGCATGAACATCGGCGTGCCCTTTTCGATGTAGATCTCCTTCAGTTCAGAGGCGACATCGTCCAGCGCGGCGGGCGGAACTTCATGGGCGAGTGGGGCGACAGCAGTTTTCACTTCAGACCTCGGGGGAGCGCAGCCGGTCAGGCAATGAAAAAAGCATATAGCTGCCTAATGATTCAATCCAATATATTGTTCGACCTGTTTGAGAGGTTTTACGACCTAATGGAGTTTTCATGGAATTGCGTCATCTGCGCTACTTCATTGCCGTCGCCGAAGAACTGCACTTCGGCCGCGCCGCCCAGGTGCTGGGCATCTCGCAACCGCCGCTGAGCCAGCAGATTCAGGCGCTGGAGCAGGAAGTCGGTGCGCGATTGTTCGAGCGTACCAATCGTCGGGTCGAGCTCAGTGAGGCCGGGCGATTGTTTCTGGAAGAAGCCCGGTTGGTGCTGGCGCAGGTCGACAAAGCGGCGGATGTGGCGCGGCGGGCGCAGCTCGGTGAGTTGGGCGAACTCAAAATCGGTTTCACCTCGTCGGCACCGTTCAACTCGACCATTCCCCAGGCGATTTTTTCATTCCGCCAGCGGTTCCCGGCGGTGCACCTGAACCTGCGGGAAATGAGCAGCACCCAGGTGGCCGAAGCGCTGGTGGACGAGTCGATCGAGGTCGGGATCATGCGGCCGTTGGGTTTGCCGGATTCGCTCAGCGTGGTGGAGTTGATGCGCGAGCCGCTGGTGGCCGTGCTCAGCTCCAAACATCCGCTGGTGCAGGACAGTGAAGAGGGAATATTCCTGTCAGCTCTGGCCCTGGAACCGTTCGTATTTTTCCCACGTAGTTACGGCAGTGGTCTGTACGCACAATTGCTCAGCCTGGCGCGGGATGCCGGTTTCAGCCCGCACTTTGCGCAAGAGGCGGGTGAGGCGATGACCATTATCGGGTTGGTGGCGGCGGGGCTCGGCGTGTCGGTGCTGCCGGCGTCTTATCAGCGGATGCGGATTGATGGCGTTGTGTACAGACCTCTGCTCGACCCTGCAGCGGTTTCGGCGGTGTGGCTGGTGCAGCGCAAGGATCAGAAATCGCCAATGGCCAAGGCGTTTGTGGACCTGCTGACGCGCAAGGTCGAACCCCTCAAATCATGAACGACACAAACCTGTAGGAGCCGGCTTGCTGGCGATGGCGGAATATCAGGCGACATCGATGTTGAATGATCCACCGCTATCGCCAGCAAGCCGGCTCCTACAGGTTTTGTATTCTTTCTGTAGCAGTTGTGGGACGTTTCCTAAGACGGCTTCCGGGAGGCTACAACACCTTGCGGCAGCGCCTACAACTACGCCAGAATCCGCCGGCTTGTGCGCTTTGGGGGCCATCGGTAACTTGGTTCGCATCACTGATTTCCAGTGATCGGGTTTAGTAGCCCGTGGTTTTGCGAAGCGTATTTGCGTTCCATACAGTCAGGTATTTCGATACCTGCGCTCGATGGCAGCAGTGCGCAGGGCGCCTTCGGGCGCGCCGGCTTCGCGCTTCCCCGGTCTACTAACCTGCGCACAGCTGCCACCCTTTTGATTAGTAGCAATTCGGTGGCTCCTCTTTCAAGGAAGCCGGAATATGACTAAAACAAAAAATCCACCGGACATTGATCCGGATGCTCCACGTCAACCAAGCAAAATCTTCCTCATCAATCCCGATATCGACAACCAGACCCTGCTGGAATACGCCTGTGAATCCTTGGCATCAGCGAATGTCATGGCGAGCGATTTCGTGAGATATCTGGAAGGATCGCATTGCAACACGCTGCTGGGCATTCAGCAGTCAATCATGCTCGGGGAGTTGGCGGTGAACCGAGTGCTGGATAACCTTGATCCACCCTAACTGTCACCACTTGATTGATCGTTCCGAAAGGGGCTTGTGAGGCTTTAAAGATCCTGGGCAACCAGCCATCGCCGAGAATTCAAGGTTTATCACTGAGTACTTCACACTCGGGGATCGGCGGTGGCTTGGGACTTCCATGGCACAGTGAGTACACCTGCTCCCACCCTGCTTCAATTTCATCGAAGGGTACCCACGGTTTGGCAACCGAAAGGGTAATGAGATAGCGTTCTTCGGTCGGATTTCTGGAATCACTAAACTGTCCTAGAAGCAGCATTGCTTGATACTTGTCTCCTGCCTGCCAAAAGGATCTCCCTGATCGCTCACTGTCCCGAAGCCAGGCTCGCCATTCCAGTGTATCGGCAATGGTAGGGTTGCTCCGCAGGCCCCTCGCCACCCAGCCTTTTTCGCGCCATTGGTCCTGTAAGTCGAGAACGACCTTGAGGGCATCATCGAGCAGCAACGGTTCTATTTGAGGTGACATGCGGATGTCGTCAATGACATTGTCGTCGAATCCAACCGTGAAAAAGCGAGCCAGAGGCGTGACGAACCCGAACTGCGGGTCGATGAATCGCATTCGTGCATCCACCATAGGAACTCCGAGCCACAGGTGCCCACGGATTAACGGGCTAAAAGAGGCTGAAGAGCGATTACGCATCTCTTCATACGTTCCGCCTATCTCCACGGCGACTTCCGGTTCATCCCACAAAGGCTGTCTCAGTTGGTGTATGGCGGCCAGCGCCAAAACAGCCAGAAGCAACCAGCCTGCTCCTCGGCGCCAGCTGCGTAAGTTCATGCCTCGCCACCGGAGGCGATTTCTCGAATCGACTGCTCTAATGCCCTTCGGTTACTGTCGTTTAACATGTCATTAAATCTCGCCGCAGCCCTGAGTACGAAAAGCATGCGTTGCTTGATGTCCGACAAATCCGCCAGCGGGTTGGAACTAAAACCGATGGTGCGTTCGTCCTCAACGCTTTGGCATTGGCTCGTGAGGGTCAACTCGATAGCCTGAGCCACGCCAGTAGGAAAACCGGTCACGTAGGCAGCATGATTGGTACGCAGCAATGCCACCAATTGCTGGTCCTCGTAAATGGCTGGCTGGAGGATGTTGCGCTGCTCATGCCACGCCAGAAACTCCACGCTTGGGGCAATATCCCCTTCATCAATCAACTCGAAAGCACGAATAATTTCCTGATGAAATTGTCCAAAGCGGAGCTTTTTCTGCCCCGCTGGCCAAAGCACTGGCCACTTCGGATGTCCGTAAATCCCCGCTCGCACTTCCAGGCATTTCTTCAACTCCTTCAAGCCTCGCTTCGCATAGAACTCATGCAGCGGGAAAATATCCAGAAACAGCGTGGTGTTCCCCAGCGCCATCATGTCGTGGACATGCCGGAACTGTTGCTGCACCAACGACAAGTCATTTCCCTTGAAACGGAGATCTACGGACGGAACCGGGTTACGCGCATCCGCTTCGTTGTAGTCACGCAGCGCTTCGGCCTGTTCGGCCATCCTGTCAGGTGTAAACAACCCGAATTCACTACGGCTATCTCGCACGCGCTGTCGGGATTGATGTTCCGCGCCAATACGCCCAATGCTGTCCGCCGCATGCAGCAGTCCGCAGCCAACCTGCTTGGAAGCAAACGCCGCGAGCCCGGCCCACTGGAATCTCGAGTCATGCAGCCACAGCCGAGCATAAGCGGCATTTATCACACGATTGCGTTCCATGGGGTCAGCGATCAGAACCCCGCCGGGGGCAACGATTTCTTCGGCTTCGCGTTGGTAGATACGCCAAAGGCATGCGCACGTGAGGATGGGGACGTCGGTCACCATGGTCTTGACGCCGTAAAGCAGTTCTTCTTTGCATTCACAGTCAGCAACGGGCGTGCTGTTGTGGTTCAGGCGTTGTTCATCGCAGGGGTGTACTTTGAAACACTGAGTCATGTCTGGAGGACTGCCTATCAGGGAATTCTTGAACCCTAACAGCCATAAATCCCGCTCAGATCAGGCAGACGAAAAATCAGAAGTCACTGGCAGATGAGATGCGCAAAGCGCGAGGAAATTACGATGAGGCGTGTAGGAAATATCCTCAAGCGCCTCGTCCATCGTCGAAAACCAGCTTTTTTGTTGGGGGGAGTAAATGATCGCCGCAAGCGGCGATCATTTGATTTCGCTTAAACCCAGCGCTTGAAGATCAGCGAGGTGTTGACGCCGCCAAACGCGAAGTTGTTGTTCATCACATACTGATTGCTCATCTGCCGAAACTCGCCGCGCAGGTAATCGAGCTTGCCGCAGTGCGGATCGACCTCATCGAGGTTGAAGGTGTGTGCGTACAAATCGCGGTTCATCATTTCGATGCTGAACCAGGATTCCAGTGCACCGCAGGCGCCGAGGGTGTGGCCGAGGAAGCTCTTCTGTGAACTGATCGGCATGTGTTCGCCGAACAGGCTGCTGGTCGCCAGTGTTTCAGCGATGTCGCCCTGTTCGGTCGCGGTGCCGTGACCGTTGACGTAGCCGATGTCCGATGGCTGCAAACCGGCGTCTTCCAGGGCCAGCTCCATCGCGCGGCGCATGGTGGCCTGCTCTGGACGGGTGGTGTGCTGGCCGTCGGCGTTGCTGCCGAAGCCGACGAGTTCGGCGTGTATGTGTGCGCCGCGTGCCAGCGCGTGTTCGAGCTCTTCCAGCACCAGCATGCCGCCGCCTTCACCGATCACCAGGCCATCGCGACCGCTGTCGTAAGGGCGTGGTGACGTCTGCGGCGCGTCGTTTTTCAGGCTGGTGGCGTAGAGCGCGTCGAAGACCATGGCTTCGGTGGGGCACAGCTCTTCGGCGCCGCCGGCGAGCATCAATGGCAAGCGGCCGAACTTGATCGATTCGTAGGCATAACCGATGCCTTGGCTGCCACTGGTGCAAGCGCTGGAGGTCGGGATCAATCGGCCGGTGAGGCCGAAAAAGATGCTGATGTTCGCCGCCGTGGTGTGCGGCATCATGCGCACGTAGGAGTTGGCGTTCAGGCCTTCGGCCACCGAGTTGAGCAGCATGTTGCCGAATGCCTTGATTTCGTCGGTGCTGCCGGTGGATGAGCCGCAGGCGACGCCCATGCGCCCGTCCTTGATCGAAGGGTCACCGAGCAAACCGGCATCGGCCAATGCCTGTTCCGCCGCGCCGACGGCCAGGCGCGAGACGCGGCCCATGCTGCGCAGTTGTTTGCGGGTCCAGTGGCTCGGCACTTTGAAATCATCAATGGGACCTGCCAGGCGCGTGTTGAGCTCGGTGAAACGGTCCCACTCGTCCATGCGGCGGATGCCGCTGCGGTTGGCTGCGAAGTTGCCGGCGATGGTCTCCCAATCGCTGCCCAGTGAGGTGATGCCGGCCATGCCGGTGACGACGACGCGCTTCATCAGCACAGGCCTCCGTTGACGGCCAGAACCTGCCGGGTGATGTACGACGCTTCCGCCGACATCAGGAAATTCACCGCGCCGGCCACCTCTTCCGGGGTGCCCATGCGCTGTGCGGGAATCATTTTCATCAGTTCTTCCACTGGCACGTTTTCGTCGAGCATGGCGGTGTCGATCAGGCCGGGTGCGACGCAATTGACGGTGATTTTGCGCTTGCCCAGTTCAATCGCCAACGCTTTTGCCGCGCCGATCAAACCGGCCTTGGAGGCACTGTAATTGACCTGCCCGCGATTGCCGATCAAACCGGAAACCGAGGTGATGCAAACGATTCGCCCGGCGGCGCGACGACGGATCATCGGCATCATCACCGGGTGCAGCACGTTGTAGAAACCGTCGAGGTTGGTGCGCATCACCACATCCCAATCATCCTCGCTCAGCGCCGGAAAAGCACCGTCACGCGTCAGGCCGGCGTTGAGCACCACGCCGTAATAGGCGCCATGGCTTTCCACGTCGGCTTCGAGAATGGCTTTGCAGCTGGCGCGGTCGGACACGTCGAATTGCAGGACGCGCACGTTTCGGCCAATCGCTTCGATTTCGGCTTTCACCGCGAGGGCGTCAGCAAGCCCGCTGCGGCAATGCAGCACGATGTCATGCCCGGCCTGAGCCAGACGCAACGCGATAGCGCGGCCGATGCCACGGCTGGAACCGGTGACCAGTACGGATTCAGTCATGCCTGCGTTCCTTGTGAAAAGCCTTGTGGAGTTTCATGAAGATATTGAGCGGCTTGCGGTGGACGAAACACGTTCAGACGGGCGGTAGCGTGAATGCCGGGGGCGTTGATGTGGCATTCGAACACGCCCATGCCGTTGTCGTCTTCCAGCGAACGCAGACCATGGATAGTCAGCTCGGTGCCGGCGGGAAAGTGTTCGACATTGCATTCGAATTTGCGGGTGCCGAGCAGGAAGCCCAGCTCCACCGCATCACCTCGCTGGCGCGCATGGCAGCCGGCGAAGGCGGCGACGCTCTGGGCCATCAGTTCGATGCCGACCCACGCCGGCAGGCTGCCGTCGGGACGGTTGAACAGGCCATCGGGCTTGACGGTGAGGCGGGTGTGGATCTGCTCGTCATCGAACGCGAGGATCTGATCGATGAGGATCATGTCGCCAGCGTGCGGCAGCAGTTCGGCGAGCGGCCAGTCAATCATGGGGCGTCTCCGATAATCAGGCTGACGTTATTGCCACCGAAGGCAAAGGAATTGCTCATCAGGTAGCGAGGTGCAATGGACGCCAGGCGATCGGCCGGGGTCACCCAATTCAGGGCTGGCAGTTGCGGGTCAGGCTGGCCGTCCCAGACATGTGGCGGCAACGTATGTTTTTGATTGTCAGCGCTCAGGCTCAACCAGCAGAACGCCGCTTCCAGCGCGCCGGCCGCGCCGAGGGTGTGACCGGTCATCGGTTTGGTCGAAGAACACGGCACGCCGGCCGGAAACAAGGCGGACACCGCGAGGCTTTCCATGGCGTCATTGTGTTGCGTGGCGGTGCCGTGCAGGTTCAGGTAACCGATCTGTTCGGGTTGCAGGTTTGCGCGGCCCAGGGCCTTGCGCATCGCTTGCAGGGCGCCACGGCCGGCCGGTTCCGGCGCGGAAATGTGGTGCGCATCTGAGCTGGCGCCACTGCCGAGCAGTGCAATCGATGGTTTATCGCCAGGCACTTTGGTCATCAGGAACAGCACCGCCGCTTCGCCGATGTTGATGCCGTTGCGGTTGACCGAAAACGGGTTGCAACGTTGTTCGGACACCGCTTCCAACGCCGAGAAGCCGTTGAGGGTCAATTTGCACAAACTGTCGACGCCGCCGCACAACACCGCGTCGCACAGGCCCAGGTCCAACAGGCGCTGGGCACTCATCAGTGCCCGGGCGCTGGAGGTGCAGGCGGTGGAAATCACATAAGCCGGGCCGCTGAGTTGCAGCCAGTCGGCAAGGAAATTCGCCGGTGCGCCGAGTTCCTGTTGCTGATAGTCGTAATAGTCCGGGAACTGATGCTCGCGGATGTAATGAGCCAGGCCGCGACTGGCTTCATCGATGCCGGATGTGCTGGTGCCGAGGATCACGCCGATGCGGTCGCGGCCGTAGGTCTGGATCGCCTGATCGATATCGCCGCGGATTTGCAGCGCCGCTTCCAGCAACAACTGATTGTTGCGGGTGCTTTGCTTTACCAGTTCCGCCGGGATCGGCGCCAGTGCACCGCGCACTGCGGCCACCGGCAACGAACGTTCCGGCACCCAGCCAGACTCGCTGCGCATGCCGGAGCAATCGCCGGCAAACAGGTTGCGCGCAACTTCGTGCTTGTCGCGGCCCAGGGCGCAGATCACCCCGAGGGCGTTCAGGTAGGCGGTCATGGTGTCTCACCGGACAGGGGCGTGACTTGGTACGTCGGACCTTTGGGCAGGTTCAATTCAAAGCTCATCGGTTGTGAATAACGGACTTCCCAGTACTCGGGCAGGGAGCGTTGTGCGCCATGCTGCCAGGCCGTTGGGTAGTTGCCGCGCAATTCATCCTTGGGCGTCAGCGCAAACACCAACGCCGCGAACAGCTCACGGGCTTCCGGGTTGGGCGGCAACAGGCCGTCCGCTTGCCATTGACCGTCGATCAGTTTTTGACGCGCCTGTGGAATGCCCAGCAGGTCCATCATCGACCAGCGAATGCCCGGGCCTTCACGCGCAATCACCAGTACCCAATCCTGACGCTGGCCGTCCGCCAGACGCTGGATGTGCAATTGCTGCGGCAACGGCAGGCTCGGGGTTTGCTCGGGCAGCGGTGCCTTGCTGGCGCAGGCGCTGATCAGCAGGACCGCGCCAATGAGCAAAAATCTCAACACCGCCGCATACCCTGTGGGAGTGAGCCTGCTCGCGATGGCGGCCATACAGTCGACATTTATGCTGACTGACACACCGCTATCGCGAGCAGGCTCGCTCCTACAGTTTTGAGTTGCACTAGACATCACACAGCACCTTCAAGCGGTTTGCGCGCCACCACATTGACCAGGGTTTCTTCCCGTTGGCCGAAGGGTTTTGGCTGGCGCAGACCCCAGCGTTCAAGCAGGCCGAAATCCTTGGCGCGACTCCACCACAAGTAAGGATAAGACACGTTGTGCGGGCCGAATTCGAAACCCTGGCGACGAATCATTTCAAGGTACCCCGCGGCGCTCTTCTGCACATGCATCGGATGGCGGAACAACCAGCGGATCACCCAAGTATCAATGTAAGCCTCGGTGGATTCGGCGAACAGCAGATAACCACCGGGCTTGAGCACACGGTAGAACTCGGCGAGCGCTTTGTCCTGTTCCACCAGATGATGGAAGGTCTGGTGGCAGAACAGCAGGTCGACGCTGGCATCCGGCACGGCCAGCGTGGCGCAGTCGCTGCCGATCAACTCCACGTCCATGCCCTGACGGGTGGCTTCTGCGCCGCTCAGGTCGAGGCTGTGCGGGTCGGCGTCCACGCCGATCAGGCGCTGTGGCGCAAAGGTCTGGCGCAGGTACTGGAACGACTTGCCCTGGCCGCAACCGGCATCCAGCAACACCGGATGGGCGGGCAACGGTTCGCTGAACAGGCTGCGCAGGTCATTGATCGCCACACGCAGCACATGGTGCTGCCAGGTGTGGCTGCGCAGGAACCAGAACCCGAAGCGGGTTTCCTCAACGTAGTTGTCGCTCAAGTAGCTCATGTGGCATCCCTTGCACAGAGTTCCGACAGCATCCGCAGTCGGCGTTTCGGTTCGGCGACGAACGGATTGCGTTCATCCCAGGCATAACCGGCGAGGATCGAACTGATCATGCGACGGATGTCCGGCGAGCTGTCCGGATGGAAGATCACGTCCTGGAACGTCCCGGCATACCAGCCTTCAACGTAGCAGCGGAAGGTGTCGACGCCGCGCTTGAGCGGTGTGGCGAACTCGGTTTGCCAGTCGACACGTTCACCTTGCAGCTGGCGATGCAAAACCCCGGCGGCCATGCTCGCCGAACGCATGGCGATGGTCACGCCGGAGGAGAACACCGGGTCGAGAAATTCTGCCGCGTTGCCCAGCAGCGCAAAACCCGGGCCGTGCAGGGTTTTGACGTTGGCCGAATAGCCGCCGATGGTGCGCACCGGTGTATCCCACACCGCGTTGTTCAACACGCTGGAGAGGCTTGGCGTCTCTGCAATGAAACCGCGCAGACAATCGTCCAGATTATAGGCACGACCGGCGAAATGCTCCGCCGCTGCGACCACGCCCACCGAGCAGCGGCCGTTGCTGAACGGGATGGTCCAGAACCAGACATCGCGTTCGGTTGGATGCGTGGTGACGAGGATTTTCGTGCGGTCGAAACCCGGGTGGTCGATGTGGTCTTCGACGTGGGTGAATACCGCTTGGCGCACCGGGAAATTCGAGGGTGCCTCAAGGTCGAGCAGGCGCGGCAGGACGCGGCCGTAGCCGCTGGCATCGAGCATGAAATCAGCCTCGACGTGGTACTCGCTGCCGTCCTCGCGCTGCACGCCGAGCAGCGGTATTTCCCGCTCGACATCGACGCTGACGATCGCTTCGCCATAGCGGATTTCCGCGCCTTGCAGCGCGGCTTGATCGGCCAGCAGTTTGTCGAAATCGGCGCGCTGGACTTGAAACGTGGTCGGCTTGCCGTTGCTGAAGGTGTCGCCGAAATCGAAGGCGCTGTACTGCTCGCCCCAGGCGAACGCCGCACCGGTTTTCAGCTGGAAACCAGCCGCATTGACCGCTTCGAGCATGCCGGCTTCTTCGACGAAATCCAGGCAGTGCGACAGCAGGCTTTCGCCGATGGAGAACCGTGGGAAATGCTGGCGTTCGATCACCAGAACATCGTGGCCCTTGCGCTTGAGCAGCGCGGCGGCGATGGCGCCCGATGGGCCGGCGCCGATGATCACTACCTGACGACGTTCCATTTCAACGATTGGCATGGGGGCTCCTTGCCGGGACGGCAGCTTTCAAAGGGATTCGGTGCATGCCGGCCAATGCCGGCAGCAATGTCGCGATAAGACCCATCAGCATCAGCGCAAAGTACAGCGGCGGGCTGATGAGCTGTTGTTGCAGCAGCAGGTTGAGAAAGACGATCTCGCTCAAGCCGCGAATATTGAGCAGCACACTTTCGCGCCAGCGGCTGGCGCCCGCAAACGAAGCACCGGCCCAGCCAAGTCCCAGCCAGTTGCCCAGCAGTTTGCTGGCAATCGGGAACAGCAGCAGCGCAGCCAGTTGCGCCCAGCTCAGGCTGTCCATGGCGCTGTGGACGTTGATCTGCACGATGCCGAACGTCAGGATCAGCGGGATCGCGATCCAGGTCTGCAGGCGATTCATCCACGCCGCCGGCATTGGCAGCACCAGCGGCACCTTCAGCGCGGCCATGCACAACAAGTAACCGATGCCGACAATCAGCGCATTGAGCTTGTAGTGCTCGGCCACCACCAGCAACGCGAAGAAACACCCGCTGTAGAGCCGTGGCTGGCGCAAGCCGAGTACCCGCAGCAGCAAGGGCACACATGCGCAGACCAAGGGCAGCAGCAAACTGCTCAAGTGCAGGCTGCCTTGGGCGATGGCGAACACGGTCCAGCACGTGAGGTCGATAAGGATCGCGGTTTGTACCAGGCGCCGGGTCGCGGCGACCGGGTAATCGATATGCCGAAGGTACAGGTACAACACCGGAATCGCGGTAATGGCGAATAGCAGGCCGACCGCCAAAGAGCTGATCCACGGCTGTGGCGGCAGCAGCCAGATCGCTGTCGCGAGCCCGCCGGCGAACGGAATGCAGAAACTCGGCAGGGCGATTTTCAGGC
The DNA here is from genome assembly GCF_000282415.1 of Pseudomonas sp. GM60. NCBI lineage: Bacteria > Pseudomonadati > Pseudomonadota > Gammaproteobacteria > Pseudomonadales > Pseudomonadaceae > Pseudomonas > Pseudomonas sp. GM60. Next base: position 51,940 of record NZ_AKJI01000024.1, on the reverse strand, counting down.
TCTGGCGGTCCAGGCGCAGGTCGATCACGTCGCTGAGGATGTAGCCCAGCAATAGCGCGAAACTCAGGCTGTAGAGGTTTTTCAGCCAGATCGGTGCGACCAGCGTCGCGCCGCTCAAGTGCCATTGAGGTTCGATCCAGAAGTACATCAGCAGCGGCAAACCGACGGTGGCCAGCAATAACTGACTGACGATCGGGATCAAACCGAAGTGGCGCCCGACACGCGTGGCCACGGCGAACAGCGCCAGGGCCATTGCCCAGAACAACACGACCATCACGCAGCAGACTCCGCGACCGTGGCCGCTTGCACGTGCCGTCCGGCCCACGGCGCGAGGATGAAGCTGAACGCCAGGCCGAGGCTCACCGACAACCCGAAGTTGCTCACCGCTGGCGTGCTGGACACGGCCAGCAATCCGAACGACAGCCACGTGGTCAACGCCGCCAGCAAGGTGCCCAGCAGGCTGACGGCGGCGCCGCCGACCTGTTCGCGCATGAGGATCGCGTAATCGACGCTGATCGCCGTCACCAGCAGCAGGCCGAACAGGCTGAACAACGTCAGCGGCTGTCCGAGCCAGCCGAGACTGGCGAGGCTGCACAGCGCCGCCAGCAACGGCAGGGCGACGATGCGCAAGGCGCCGCCAAGGCCGAACGGCAGGATCAGCACCAGTACGATCAGCACGCAGGAGGCGAGTTTCAGTTCCGCAGCGCTGATCTGGGTTTTGGCGAACACGTTATTCAATTCGCCCAGACGATCCACCAGTTCCACCCCCGGCAAGTCCAGCGCCTGCACCCGCAGCAGTGCAGGGTTGTTCAGGCCTTGCAGGCTGACCATCGCCGCCACGCCGTCCTCGGTCGGACCCAGCCATAGCGTGCGATAGGGTTCGGCCAGCGGACCGGTCAGTGCGCTGTCGATGTCTTCAACCGGCAGTGCCTGCAGCTTCGCCAATTCGGTTTTCAGTGCTTCGACGGGCACGCCGACGTCGAGCAGCGGTTGCCAGAACGCCGGCAACTTGTTCAGCGCTTCGCGCACTTGCCGTTGCTCGCTGGGCTGGCTGACCAGTTGATTCAGCGACAGATAGCCTTGAAGTTTGTTCAGATTGACCAACTGATCCAGCCGCTCACTCAACGCGGTTTGGCGTTCGAGCAATGCTTGTTGATTGGCCGCTCGCACCAGGAAGAACTGGCTGGTGGGTTGGTAGCCGGTGATGCGCGCAATGGTCTGGGCTTCGTCGGTCAATTGCTGCGGTGCGCCGACCCATTGGCGAATATCGTTTTTGGTATCGAGCTGCAACAGACCGCCCACGCAGAAGGCAATCAGCAGCACCAGCAGCACGGGCGTACGGGCGAATTTCAACAGCCTTTCGCGCAGCGCCAGCAAATACTCGGCGACGCGCAATGGCCATTGCGCCGGGCGCAAATCCGAACCCTTGAGCAGCGCAGGCAACAGGCACACCGCCGACAGGTAGGCGCCGAGCAGGCCGGCGGCGGAGAACACGGCGATCTGGGTCAGGGCCGGGAACGGGGTCCAGGCCAGCGCGAGGTAACCGATGCAACTGGTGATCAGGCTCAGCGTCAGCCCCGGCAAGGTCAGGCGCAACGCCGGCCAGCTGTGCCAGGGTTTCAGGCTCCAGCTCTTGGACAAATAGTGCAGCGGGTAATCGACCGCGACGCCGATCAGGCTGGAGCCGAGCACCAGCGTCATCACATGCATATGGCCGAACAGCGCCACGCACGCCACCGCGCCGAACAGCATGCCCACCAGCACCGGGACGAATGCCAGCAATACGCGCAAACGGCGGAAGGCCAGCAACAACAGCAACAGAATACCGACGGTGGCACCACCGCCGACCCAGGTTATCTCGCGTGTGGCTTGCCGCTGCCCGTTGGCCGCGTAGAGCAAACCGCTGGCGGCCAGCAGTTGCACGTCAGCCTGGGCCGCTTCTTCACGGCTGTGCTTGAGCAGATCGGCCACTTGCAGCGGCAGGTTCATGTCGAAAGCGTTGCCGGTGGTGCGCGCCCGCAGCAACACCCAGCTCTTGCCGTCGGCATCGGCAACCAGCGCGCCGCTGCCAATGTCCAGTTGCACCGAACCGTGTTGCGGCTGGCTGTTCTGGATGCGCCCGGTCAGGCCCAGCCAGTCATCCTGGCTCGCCACCAGGCTGAAACCGGTGAATGGGTCGAACAATGCCTGCACCCGTTGCTGGATGAACGCGTCGGGGTGCTCGATCAATTGCTGGCGATCCGCTGCCGAGAGCATCGCCAACCGGCCTTGCAGCAGTTGCGTGCGCAGCGCCGGCAAGTCGGCTTGCAGGGTCCACTGGACCTTTTCGAACAAACCGCTGGCCTGCCATTGCTCGCCCAGTTTCTGCGCCATGGCGACGGCTTGCTGGCGATCGGTGTGACCGACCAGCACCAGCATTTCGCGGTTCAGCGGCTCTTGCATGCGTTGTTCGGCGCGCAGCTCCAGTGCGTCTGGCGCCGTGCCCGGCACCAGTTCCATCAGGTTGGCGGACAGCGGCGCACCGTCCCGCCATTGCCAACCGGCGAGCGCGAGCACCGCCAGCAGCAGGATCAGAAACAGCCGTGGAAGCGTGCGTTCACTCGGCAAAGTCATGTTGCTCCGCGTCGCTCAACGGTTGGGTGCTGGTGCTGTCCTGCATCCGCAGCAAGGTGCTGTCACCCTGGGTTTCCAGCAGTTCGATGGTGTTCACCAATTCGCCACCGGTGATGTTGATCTGATTGAACACCTGCTTGAGCAGCAGCGAACGCGGGGTCAGCGTCAGTTTCCAGTTCTGCGCCTCACCGCTCAGCGACAGTTCGAAGTCCCGTTGCAGCCCGCTGCTGTCGCCTTGCAGCACGGCGAGGAACAAGCGGTTCTGCTCGGTGCCGGCACTCTTGCCGGGCAGCATTTGCCAGCCGCTGGCGTCACGTCGCGCAATGCCTTTGCCGGTGATGCGGTAATCCTGTTGCAGCGGAGTTTTCAGCAACCACAGCAGACCGTGGTTTTTTGCGAGAACGAAGGTGCCTTTGCTGGTCAGCGGCTGGGGCAGGGCGCGCAGGTGTTTTTCCTGGATGAAGTGGCCGTGGATCACATCGGGTTTGGCCAGTTGATCGCTGAGCTGTTGCAGATCGAAGGCATGGGCCAGGCCTGGAATGCCCAGCAGCAGGCACAACACTGTAGGAGCGAGCTTGCTCGCGAAAAACCTGAGAGCGCCGCGGAGTGTCAGGTGTCCAGCGTCATCGTTAACGACCATCGCCGGCAAGCCGGCTCCTACAGGGGAACGGGGGTGGCAGAAAATCATGACAGGGCCCTTGCGACGGCATCGGTGAAGATTTTTGGCGAAGCCAATTGCATCTCACGGCTGCTCATGTCGACTGCAACCTGCACGGAGACGGCGCGGGTCAAGCGTTCGCCGGTTTCCAGGTCGCTGATCAGGTAGTTGATCTTCAGCCGGTTCTCCCACTCCACCAGATTGGCGCGCACGTTCAGCTTTTGGCCGAACACCGCACCACGCACATAGCGCAATTGCAGGTCGATCACCGGCCAGGCATAGCCCGACTCGGACATGGCCGTGTAGTTGTGGCCGATTTTATCCAGCAGCGCACAACGGGCGATTTCCAGGTACTTGATGTAATGGCCGTGCCAGACCACGTTCATGCTGTCGACGTCAAAGAACGGCACGAGGATTTCCGTATCGGTGTGAAGCACTCCCTTGCTACGCATGCAGCCTCCAGTGTTGCTCGGCAATCCGTTTCAGGCACAGGCGCAATTCACCTTCCAGCGCGCGGTCTTCGATGACCGGCGGGAAGTCCTTGGCCAGCTCTTCATGCATGGCAGCAAGGGCCGGCGGCAACGGGCGCGCGTCCTCGGCCTTGCTGCGCAGCCACACGCCCTGATTGGCGGCGAGCAGCGTGGCGGCGGCGACCTGTTCGGTCAGCTCCAGCACACGAATGGCATCGCGGGCAGCGATGGTGCCCATGCTCACTTTGTCCTGGTTGTGGCATTCGGTGGAGCGTGAAAACACGCTGGCCGGCATGGTGTTTTTCAACGCTTCGGCGGTCCAGGCGCTGGTGCCGATCTGCACGGCTTTGAAGCCGTGGTTGAGCATCGCGCGATCTGCCGTGGCGCCGGAAAGGTTGCTCGGCAAGCCATGGTTGTAACGCTCGTCCACCAGCAACGCGAGTTGACGGTCGAGCAGGTCAGCCACGTTGGCCACCAGGTTTTTCAGGCTGTCCATGGCGAACGCGATGTGGCCGCCGTAGAAATGCCCGCCGTGCAGCACGCGCTCGGCTTCGGCATCGATGATCGGGTTGTCGTTGGCGCTGTTGAGTTCGATCTCGATGAACGAACGCAGCCAGTTCAGGCTGTCGGCCAAGACGCCCAGTACGTGCGGCGCACAGCGCAGGGAATAGCGGTCTTGCAGACGATGCAGCGGCGCGGTCGGCGCGTCGATCGCCAGATCCTTGCGCAGCCACGCGGCGACCTGCATTTGCCCCGGATGCGGTTTGGTGGCGAACAGGCGCTCGTCGAAGTGCTCCGGATTGCCTTGCAGCGCGACCACGTTCAGCGCGGTGATGCGCGTTGCCAGTTGCAGCAGGTAGTCGGCGCGGGCATAAGCCAGGCAGGCGAGGCCGGTCATGACGGCGGTGCCGTTCATCAGCGCCAGCGCTTCTTTGGGGCGCAGTACCAGCGGCTCCCAACCGAGTTCGCGGTGCACATCGGCGGCCTGGCGGCGTTCGCCGCGGAAAATCACTTCGCGCTCGCCGGACAAGGTCGCCGCGACATAGGACAGCGGCGTCAGATCACCGCTGGCGCCCACCGAACCTTCTTCCGGGATCAGCGGCAAAATGTCGTGTTCAAGGAATGCTTGCAGGCGTTCCAGCAGCTCGATGCGAACCCCCGACACGCCGTGGCACAGCGACTGCAAGCGTGCAGCCAGCACCGCGCGAGTGGCTTGGGCGTCGAGCAGTTTGCCCAGGCCGCAACCGTGGAACGTGTACAGATGACGCGGCAACGCTTCGACGTGATGCAGCGGCACCGCGACCACGCAGGAATCGCCGTAACCGGTGGTCACGCCATAAATCACGCCTTCCTTGTCCAGCAGGGAATCGAGGAATCGTGCGCCCTTGGCGATGCGCTCGCGGTACGCAGGGTCAGCCTGCAACTGCGTCGGCACCTGACGGTTGGCCAGGGCCAGCACGTCTTCGATGCGCAAAGGGAGTTCGCCGAAGGTTACCGGCTCAAGCGTTGGCGTCGTCATCGGTCTTCCAGAAAGGGTAAAAGTTGAACCATTGTTGAGGTGCTTCAAGGCAATAGTGACCCAGGCGTTCGGCGTAGCGGGTCGCCCACTGATGAATGACCTGCTCGCGGTCGCTGCGCTTCCAGGTGATCGAGTCGGCGAACGGTTCGAGGGTCAGTCGATAATCGCCGTCGGGTTTCTTCAGGCACAGCATCAGGTTGACCGGGCATTTCAACAGGCCGGCCAACAACCACGGGCCCTGCGGAAACTTTGCCGGATGGCCAAGGAAATCCACGGTCACGCTGCGACCGCCGTGCAACGGCACGCGATCACCGGCAATCGCCAGCCATTCGCCGCGCTCCAGGCGCTCGTGCAGTTGCAGCATGATCACCGGGTCCAGTTCGCTGACCTGAATCAGCCGCAGATTGGTGGCCCCGGCTTCGCCCAGCAGACGGTTGAACTGCTCGGCGTGCTTGGTGTGCACCAGCACGTTCATCGTGACTTTTTCGCCGATCTCCGCCAGTGCGCGGCAGACTTCGAGATTGCCCAGGTGTGCGCCCACCAGCAGTTGCCCGCGGCTGCCACGCAACTGATTGCGCAGCAACGCCGGGTCGACGATTTCGATCTGCTCGATGCTCAACTTGCCGTTCCACACGTCGAGTTTGTCGAGCATCGAATCAGCGAAGGCCATGAACTGGCCGAATACCCGCCAATGGGTCGGGCGCAACTCAGTGCGAGCGCTCCAGTCGGCGAGGCGTTGCTGGTATTGCCAGGCACTGCGGCGAGCGCTGCGCCCGAACAGGAAAAAGTACAGAACGATGCCGTACAACAGCGGGCTCAACAGTCGGCGGCCAAGGACTTTGGCGCCGAACGCAGTGAGCTTCATCAGCCAGAAACTGCCGCGCTCCTCGCGGTCGGCCCAATGCTTTTTGTCGACGTTGCTGCTCATGCTCGCCACCGTCGCCAGAGGATCACCGGCGCCCGCAGCAACATGCCGAAGAACAACCGGGTGTGCATGCTCGAAATCAGCACATTGTCGTGGAACATGCGGAAATGCGAGACGCCGTCCAGCGGGTAATGCACCTTGGTGGGCAACCACTGCATCGGCTGATTGCGCCAGGACAGGCGCACCAGAATGTCCGAGTCGAAGTCCATGCGCTTGCCGACTTTGGCCGATTCGATCACGGCCAGGGTCGGTGACAATGGATAGACGCGGAAACCGCACATGGAATCGCGAATCTGCAACGACAAGGTGTTGATCCACACCATCACGTGCGTCAGGTAGCGGGCATACAACCGACCTTTCGGCACACTGGCGTCGTATTGCGGATAGCCGCAGATCACTTCTCGCGGATGGGTGCGTGAGTGCTCGATGAACGTCGCGACGTCTTGCAGGTCGTGTTGACCGTCGGCGTCCACCTGCAAGGCGTGGCTGAAGCCCAGGCGTGAGGCTTCGCGCAGACCGGTCATGACCGCACCGCCCTTGCCCTGGTTGGCGGCGAGGCGGATCAGGTAGACCATCTCGCGCTCAGCCAGGCGATCGAGCACCTTTGCACAGGCCGGGCTGCTGGCATCGTCCACCAGAATGCACGGCAGGCCGCAGGTAATCAGGGCGTCGACCACCGTGGTGATGGCGGTTTCGTGGTTGTAGACGGGCACGACGGCGCAGGGGTTATGCATGTTGGGTTACACCCGCAAGACCGAGTTGCCTGCATCGCGAGCAGGCTCGCTCCCACACTAGATTCGTGTGCGACGCAGACACCCTGTGGGAGCGAGCCTGCTCGCGATTGAGTGCGCAGCACTCACCAAATTTATGCATCACTCGAAGCCTCCAGCAAAATCCGCCCGCTGGAACACGTGGCGGTCTCGTTGCGATAGGCGAAATACAACTTGCTGCGTACCGGATCGAAACGCAGGTGTAACTGGATTTCATCGCCGGGGCGCACCAGTTGCTGGAACTTCAGCACTTCCATGCCGGCGAATTTTTCCGGCAGGTTCATCAACTGTTGGCCAAGGCTCAGCGCCCAATCCACTTGCACCACGCCGGGCAATACCGGCGCCTGAGGGAAATGGCCGCTGAAGTAGGCGAGGTCCGGTGGCACCGCCAGTTGCAGGCTCCATTCGCCATCGGCTTCGACCTGCTCCAGCACTTGCGGCGCCTTTGGACGCGGCGCCAGCAACTGCGCTTCGACGTCGGCCTGAGGCAGTTTGCCCTGAGCGTTCAGCGGCAACTGCCGCAGTAAACGCCAGCGTCGAGGCAAGGCAAGGGCTTCGCAATGCTGGCTCAAGTGTTGGCGCAATGCCTGAGTGAGGGTGCGTCGACCTTGATTGCGCAAGGCATGCAAACCTTGCTCACTCAGCACCAGCAACGCACCCAGTGACGCGCGATTTTCCTGAACCACGCCCAGGCGCGCTTCGGCGACCCAGTCGTGGGCCATCAGCGCGTGTTCCAGCATCGGCAGGGAGATACGTTTTTCTTCCAGTTTGACGATCCGGTCCAGACGGCCCAGCAATTCGAAGCGGCCATCGGCAGCGATTCGCGCGGCGTCCGCGGTGTGTTCAATATGGCCGGGTGGCAGGTACGGCGAGGCAATGAGCAGCGCGCCATCGCTGTCCTGGCTCAATTCGATGCCGGCAAACGGCTGCCACAAATCAAGTCCCTGGCGCCAGGCAATGCCGCCGGTTTCCGAGCTGCCGAAGATTTCCGTCGGCCACTGTTGCAGGCGTTGCTGCAGGCTTTGCGCCGCCTCGGCCGGCAATGCGCCGCCCGAGGAAAACACCCGACGAACCGCGCTCAAGGCCGGCCAGTCGAGGTTGTCGCCCATGCGCTTGAGCAGCGCCGGGCTGGCGACCCAGGCAAAGGCCGGGTGTTCGCGGCTGGCGCGCTGCAAATCTTCCGGAAAGGCCAGTTGCTTGCGCACGAACGAGCGCCCGGCACACAGCGGCCACAACACCCGAAACAGCAAACCGTAGATGTGTTGGGTGGCGACGCTGCCGATGATGCAGGCTTCAGCCAGATCGGCGCCCCAGAGGTGTTCCAGCGCTTCGACTTCATTGGCCAGTTGGCGCAGGTTTTTGTCGATGCGTTTGGGCGCGCCACTGGAGCCGGAGGTGCACAGGCTAAGCGTGCAGCGATCAAGGTCCAGCGCTGCGCCACTCAGCGGCGCATGGCGATAGTCGCTCAGCTGCGTGTCATCGGCCTGATCCGTCAGCCACAGATCGACTTCGCTCGACCAGCGCTGGCGCGTCTGGGGTTGCAGGTCGGCAGGCAGCAACACGCTGACCCCGGCACGCCAGGCGCCAAGCAGGGCAATCGCCAGGTCGGCGGCGTCTTCCAGATGCACGGCAATGCGCCGCACACCCTGCGCTTGCAGGCCGGCGGCCAGGCTCAGGGCCTGTTCGCACAACTGTGCGTGATTCAGCACCGGCCCGGCCGTCACGGCGCGTTCCGGTTGAGCCTTGAGCAACAGTTGCTCAAGTTTTATCCAATTCATGGGTGGCCTCGTACCCGTTGTCGTATGAGCCATTCAATGGCAAACATCAGGCCGATCAATCCATAGGAGATCAGGCCGGTGTACAACATCCACCAACTCAGCGGCGCCCAGAGGGTCAGGGCGGCGGCGCACAAACCGTTGCAAAGAAAAAACCAGCACCAGGCAATGGTGACCTGGCGGGTGTAGCGAATGGCCTTGGCCGGCAAGCGTGGCTCACGCAGGCGGGCCAGACGTTCGATCATCGGCGGGCCGAATTTCAGGCTCAACCCGAACAGCACCAGCATGAAGCCGCTGATCAGCACGGGGTACCAGCGCAGCATGGCGGGGCTGTCGAACAGTGCGAGCAACAGGCAAAACACGATGGCGACGATGGCCATCCACAGGCTTCCCGGTCGACGCACGCCCGTCACCGCTCGCGCCAGCCACAGGCTGCCCAGCAGCAGGCCGAACTGCCACGGGGCGAAATGCTCCATGCCGAAATACACCGCGAAAGGGTACAGCAGCCCCGCGAGCAGCAGGCCGAGGCCGATCAGTCGACTCATGCGGCCGGCTGAACCAGACGGTAGACCGCCTCGACGACGTCGCTGACGGTACGCACCGATTTGAATTCTTCGGCGGCGATTTTCTTGCCGGTCTGGCGTTTGATGTGATCGATCAGGTCGACCGCGTCAATGCTGTCGATTTCCAGGTCCTGGTACAGGTTGGAGTCGAGGCTGACACGTTCTGGATCCAGCTCGAAGAGTTCGACCAAGGCATCGCGCAAGGTGTTGAAAATGTCGTCACGAGTTTGCATGGTCCGGTCTCAAGCTGCCTGTTTTGCAGTGACGAACGCCGCAAGGCTCGCCACGTTGCTGAAGTGATTGCGGGTGTCCTTGGCGTCGGCATCGATTTTGATGCCGTACTTTTTCTGGATCGCCAGGCCGAGTTCCAGGGCGTCGACGGAGTCCAGGCCCAGGCCCTCACCGAACAGCGTCTGGTCGTTGCCGATGTCTTCGACGCTGATGTCTTCGAGGCCAAGGGCGTCGATGATCAGCAGTTTTATTTCACGGTGCAGATCGCTCATCTTCGGCGAGCTCCTTAATAAAGTAGTGATGCAGGTAATCATTGAGCTTGCGCGAGGCTTGAGGCGCCGGGCCTTGTGCAGCGAAGGCCTGTGGGTCTATATCGGCCCCGACACGGAAACTGAAGTGCACGCGACGTTTAGGGATCCGATACCAGGGTTCGGCCTTGGTCAAGGTGGTCGGGCTGACCTTGATGACCACGGGAGTGAGGATTTTCGCACCGCGCAATGCGATCGACGCCGCACCCCGATGGAAGGCGGGTGCTTCGCCGGGCTGGGTGCGGGTGCCTTCGGGGAAAATGATCAGGGTCTGGCCGCTTTTCAGCGCGTCGGCCGCAGCGTCGAGCATGTCCATGCTGCCGTCGTTGCTGATGTATTCGGTGCAGCGTAACGGGCCACGGGTGAAGGGGTTTTCCCACAGGCTGCTTTTGACCACGCAGTTGGAATGGCGCACCAGGCCGATCAGGAACACCACGTCGATCAGCGACGGGTGATTGGCGATGATCATTTGCCCGGGGCGGCCGAGTTTTTCCGCGCCCTCGATGTCGTAGGTCAGCACGCCGGTGCGGGCCATGAACCTGACGAAAAACCAGAAGCAGCGGCTGACGGTTTGCCGCGCACGCAAGCGATGCGTCTGCGCATCACCGGGCAGACAGCCCAGCACCGGGAATACCACCAGGCGCAGGCACAGCCCGCCCAATCCGAATAGGGTGAAGCTTGCGGCGGTGGCCAGCAAACGCCAGTAATAGGCGTCGCGGTTTTTTTCGGTTACCGATTGCGTTGCCAGTTCCATACACGATTTTTCCAGGCATGTTGGCAGGTGGTCTGCTGGCCCAGCAGGGTACGCAAGAGATTCAGGGCATGGGGCCATTGGGCTTTGGACAACTCATCCGAAGTGCTGTTCAAGGACAGTTGCCAGTCATTGCCCGGTGTGAGCAACAAAGCCACCGCGTAGGGAAATGGCACGTCGTCGATCCAGGTCGAATAGGCTTCGGGTGGCTGCTCTTCGGTGACCACCAGCAGGACTGCGGGCGCCCCTTCGCCAAGCAGCGCCGCAGCCTCTAGCATGCCGTGTTCAAGTCCATCGCCGGCCGCAGCCAGAGCGGTCATTTCGCTGGTTTCGCCGCGCATGATCGACCACAGGCCGATGACTGCGTTGTGCACAGACAGGCTGAACTGGGTCGGCGACAGGGGCTGATCGGCGGCCAGATCGCTGAGGATATCGAAGGTACGCGGGGTTTCGCCGTGGCGGGAAATAAAGACCAACGGTAGGTCAGGGCGACCATCGGCCAACGGCCAGCCGACACTGAACGCCATCCGCGCCAGACGGCTGAGCCGCCGCCGTTGCATGGCCGGCAGAAACGAGACGTCGGGGGCGGCATCGCAGCTTGGCAGCACGACCGGTTGTCGGCTCCAGGCCTGCCAATCGTCCACGCTTTCGAGCCCAGGGGCCCACGCGCGCCATTGGGCGATGTTGAAGTTGATCACAGACATTCATCCCGCCCCTGCGGGCTTTCTTGACGCGGCAAGTCGCCAAATCGGCGATTCACCTGACGTGACGCTGAGCGTCGAGTGGCGCGCATTATCCCGTTGCGGCGGGCGCGTAGCAAATGCTGGTTACATTTTGCTCAACGAAATGTACCGATTGGTTCGTGAAAAGCTGTCGTTTGGCCATTATCCACATCGGTGGGCGGATGTCTGTCGGCGCCGAGAGCATTTTTCCGGACGAGAAGGCGGCTTTTTCAGTGAGTGTTTGCACCTGACTGCGTAGTCCCTGTGCCGGCGAGGTAGCTAAGCGATGCCGTGGACTACTACACTCGGTCATCTTTGATACACGGAGGTTTTGACATGCGGCGCGTGGTATTCAATCAGAAAGGCGGCGTAGGCAAATCCAGCATTGCCTGCAATCTGGCGGCGGTCAGTGCCAGCGAGGGCTATCGCACCCTGTTGGTAGATCTCGACGCTCAGGCCAATTCGACCCAGTACCTCACCGGGCTCACCGGTAATGACATTCCGATGGGGATTGCCGACTTCTTCAAGCAAACGCTGTCTTCAGGCCCGTTTTCGAAGAAAAACCAGGTCGATATCTACGAAACCCCGTTCGACAACCTCCACGTCATCACCGCCACCGCCGAACTGGCGGACTTGCAGCCCAAGCTTGAGGCGAAACACAAGATCAACAAGCTGCGCAAACTGCTCGACGAGCTGGCCGAAGATTACGACCGGATCTACCTCGATACACCGCCAGCACTGAACTTTTATGCGGTGTCTGCCTTGATTGCCGCCGATCGTGTGCTGATCCCCTTCGACTGCGACAGTTTCTCGCGCCAGGCACTGTACGGTCTGCTGGCGGAAATCGAAGAATTGAAGGACGACCACAACGAAGGGTTGGAAGTGGAAGGCATCGTCGTCAACCAGTTCCAGGCCCGCGCCAGCCTGCCGCAGCAGATCCTCGACGAGCTGATTGCCGAAGGTTTGCCGGTGTTGCCGGTGTACCTGGGCACTTCGGTGCGCATGCGCGAATCGCATCAGGCCAACACGCCGCTGATCCACCTCGACCCACGGCACAAGCTGACCCAGCAATTCGTCGAGCTGCATAGCCTGCTGGAAAATGCCTGATCTCGCGATGACACCGGACACCTGTGGGAGCGGGCTTGCTCGCGAATGCGGTGTGTCAGTCGACATCAACATTGGCTGACACTCCGCATTCGCGAGCAAGCCCGCTCCCACATTTGATTTGGGGTGGCTTCAGATCCCCTGGCTACGCAACCAGCTCATCAACTGCGGCAACGGAAACGCCCCGCTCTGGCGTGCCACTTCCCGGCCGTTCTTGAACAGAATCAGGCTCGGAATCGAGCGAATCCCCAACTGCGCCGACAACTGCTGATTCGCCTCGCTGTCCAGCTTGGCCAGCCTGCATTTGCCCGCCAACTGACCGGCCGCCTGTTCAAACACCGGCGCAAACGACTTGCACGGCCCGCACCAGTCCGCCCACACGTCCACCAGCAACGGCAGATCGCCCTTGATCTGACTGGCGTAATCACCTTGTTTCAATTCGAAAGGCTTGCTCAGCAAGACCTCGGCTTTGCAGCGCCCGCATTTCGGCTGATCGCCGAGGCGCTCGGCGGGGATGCGGTTGAGGCCGTTGCAGTGGGGGCAGGGGATGAGGAGTGGGTCGGACATAATCGGGCTCTGAATAAATGGGTAATCAGTGAAGCTGATCTGGAGTCGAAGTCGGTGGTTATCAAAGCGACATTCCGTAAGTCACTCAAGAGGAACAACTGATCTCCAAATGCTTCCCCCACTCCGGCGGCCGTTCGGCGTAACCCTCCATCCCCGGTTGCTCCTCGAACGGCTTGCTCAGCACCGCATGCAGCCGGCGAACCTCTGAATAGTCGCCGCTTTCCGCCGCATCGATGGCTTTCTGCGCCAGGTAGTTGCGCAGGATGTAGAGCGGGTTGACCGCGTGCATCCGCTGGCGGCGCTGTGGCTGGTCAACTTCACCTTCGCGGGCAACACGGGCGACATAGCGTTCAGCCCAGGCATCAAAGCCCTTGATGTCGACGAAGTCGTCGCGCAGGCGAGCAACGGCCAATTCCGGTGATTCCTCGCCGAGGCGGCGGAAGAACAGGCTGTAATCGACGCCGCTGTTCTGCATCAGTTGCAGCAATTGCTCCAGCAGTTTCTGATCATCGTCTTCGGCGGTGGTGAGGCCGAGGCGACGGCGCATCAGGTCCAGGTAATGGGCCTGGAACAGCGGCAGGTACAGCCCGAGGGTTTCGCGCAGGGCTTCGACGCTGATGAACGGCGTCAGCGCCTGGGCCAGGGCGCTGAGGTTCCACTGGCCGATCGGCACCTGGTTGCTGAAGGAATAACGGCCCTGATCATCGGAGTGGTTGCAGATGAAGTTGGCGTCGAAGTCATCGAGGAAGGCGAACGGGCCGAAGTCGAAGGTGATGCCGAGGATCGACATGTTGTCGGTGTTCATCACGCCGTGGCAGAAGCCATAAGCCTGCCATTTGGCGATCAGCTCGGCATTGCGCTCGACGACTTCGCGGAACATCGCCAGGTACGGTTCTGGCTGTTCGAGGCATTCCGGGAAGTGCATGGCCAGCACGTGCTCGCCGAGTTCTTTCTGCTTTTCGGGGCGTTTGGTGTAGTAGAAATACTCGAAATGCCCGAAGCGCACATGGCTCGGTGACAGGCGCAGGATCATGGCTGCGCGTTCCTGTTTTTCGCGCCACACCGGCGTGTCGGAGCCGATCACGCACAACGCACGGGTGGTCGGGATGTTCAGGGCATGCAGCGCTTCGGACGCAAGGAACTCGCGGATCGACGAACGCAGCACCGCACGGCCATCGCCCATGCGCGAAAAAGGTGTCTGGCCGGCGCCCTTGAGGTGCAGGTCCCAATGCTCGCCGGCCTCGTTGTAGACCTCGCCCAGCAGCAGTCCGCGACCGTCGCCCAGTTGTGGGTTGTAGGAGCCGAACTGATGCCCGGAATAGACCATCGCCCGCGGAATCGCGTCGGCCCAAAGCTTGTGGCCGCTGAACAGCTCGGCGAACTCCGGGGTATCGGCCTCGGCCGGATCAAGGTCGAGCAGCGCCATGGCGGCAGGGCTCGCGACGACCAGGCGAGGATTGTCGATGGGCTCGGGCAGTACGTGGGCAGAAAACGTATCGCCCAGGCGATCGAAGCGATTATCGAAGGTCAGTTCGTCGAGGGCTTTCACCGGCCATCTCCAGCAGAATGTCCGAGCATTCTGCTAGGGATAGGGCGGTTAGTCGAGTTTGGCGGGCGGCGGCTCTTGCAGCGGTTTGCCATCGGCCATCGGCACGATGGTTTTGGCTTCCGGCTCGATGGGCACCATTTTGTATTCCTGGCCGTGCAGGTTCTTCAGGTAAACCTCCATCTGCCGGAACGAAATGTTGATGTGCTGCTTCTTGAACTCGCGGTTGATGAAGCGGTTGACCTCATCGAGTACCGGGTTGCGGTCGCCGAGGTCACGCACATGCATGCGCAGCTCGTGGTCGAGGGTGCTTTCGCCGAAGTTCAGGAAGTACACGTGCGGTTCTGGGTCCTTCAGCACGCGCGGGTTGTCCCGGGCGGCTTTGAGCAGCAGTTCTTTCACCAGGTCCAGGTCCGAACCGTAATCGACGCCGAGCTTCAAGGTCACCCGGGTAATGGTGTCGGTCAGCGACCAGTTGATCAGTTGCCCGGTGATGAACGTCTTGTTCGGGACGATGATGTCCTTGCGGTCGAAGTCGGTGATGGTCGTGGCGCGGATGCGGATCTTGCTGACCGTGCCCGACAGGTTGCCGATGGTGATCGTGTCGCCGATCCGCACCGGGCGTTCGAACAGGATCATGATCCCGGAGATGAAGTTCGCGAAAATCTCCTGCATCCCGAAACCAAGTCCCACCGAAAGCGCCGCCACCAGCCACTGCAACTTGTCCCAGCTCACGCCGAGTGTGGACAGGGTCGAGACGAAACCGATGCCGGCGATCACGTAAGACAGCAGCGTGGTCGTGGCGTAGGCGCTGCCCTGCGCCAGGTTCAGCTTCGACAATACGAACACTTCCAGCAGACCTGGCAAGTTGCGTGCGAGGGCGAAGGTGATGCCGATGATGATCAGCGCCCCCAGCATGTCGCCGATGCTGATCGGCACCATGCTCATGTTGGCGCCGGTGCCGCTGGTGTATTCGTAGAGGGTGATGTTGTCGAGGTACGAGAACACCGAAATCAGATCAGACCAGACCCAGTACAGCGCAGCGATGAAGCCACCGAGCAGCGCCAGGCGAATCAGGCGCAACGACTGTTCGTTGACCTTCTCGATGTCCAGGGTCGGCTCTTCGATCACTGCTTCGCCATCGCCGGCCTCTTTCGCTGCCTGACGTTTGGCCAGGGCGCGCTGGTAGGCGAGACGGCGTGCCGCAACGCTCAGGCCGCGGACGAACGTGGCTTCAATCACCAGCCAGAACATCAGCAGGTAAAGCGTGTTGATCAAGCGGTCGCTGAGCTTCAGCGCGGTGTAGTAGTAGCCGAAGCACACCGCCACGAACAACGCGACAGGCAGGACGGTGAACAGGACCCCGACCGCTTTGCGGAACAACGAGGCGTTTTCGTGCGTCGGGCTGCTGATCAGCAATCGGCTGAGCAGCCAGGTCATCAAGGCGTAGCAGATCAGTACGACCGGCATGCCCAGCACGTCATCGGCCAGCCCCGCCGGTTGCAGCTCGGCAACGGCCACCACCGCGACCAACGCCATGACCACCAGCCCGAGACGACGGACCCAGCCCTGAAGGAATTCGACCTGAGGCTTTTCCCAGCGGAAATGCAGTTCGGCGACGCCGCCCGGCGCGAGGATTCGGTAGGCGGTGTAGAACACCAGCCAGGCCTGAGCCATTTGCAGCAGCGCCGCGCCCATGTTGGCGTTCTGCCCCCGAGCGTCGATTTGCAGGGCCAGGCCACACAGGGCCAGGCCCAGCGCAACCGGCAATGCCAGCAGAATATTGACCAGAATCGCCTGCGGCGTGTGCAACTGGCTGTCACGCTTGAAGTGGCCGATGTCCTGGTGAACCTTGTTCAGTCGGGCATACAGGCTTTTACGCCGCCACAGCAGGGCGCCGATCACCAGTACCAACGGGAGAAACAGCAGCGGTCGCTGAGTCAGGCCGTCAATCAATTCACTCACGCTCGACGCCAGCGGCAGGCTCGCCACCTGGCGTTGCAGACGCTCCGGCACGCTGCGTATCCATTCAAGGTCCAGCGGCTTGTTGCTGGGAATCCAGAACATCTGTTCGTCGAGGGTCGCCCGCAGGCTTTGCGCGGTGCTGAGCAGTTGCTTCTGATTGAGTTGCAGCGTGATCGATTCGTTGAGCACCGCGCTCAGTTCGCGGTTCAGCCGCTCCAGCAGGTCGGCGCGGGTCGTGGCCAGTTCCAGCAGGCTCTTGCGCAGTTGCGGGGTGACTTGCTCGGGCGGCTGAGTCGACAGCAGGTTGTCGACATAGGTCGCCGGGTTGCTGAGTAATTCCCGTTGCTGACTGACTTCGAACTGATACAGGCGAATGTCGGCGATCTGGTCGGCCAGGTTGCGGTCGACCTTGAGGCGCGGCAGGCCCTGTTTCTGTTTGTAGAGGATTTTCGACAGCAGCAGGCTGCCCTTGAGCACACTGATTTGCTCGTCGAGGGCCGAATCGCTCTGGGTTACGTTGTCGAGTTGCTGCTTGGTTTGCAGGTTCTGCTGGGTGACTTCGTTGAGACGGTCGGTGCTCTTGAGCAGGTAGTCCGAAAGCTTCAGGTTTGCCGCACTTTCGGTGGCCAGCAGGGCGCTGCCGCCGGACTTCTGCGCTTCGATGGACTGCTGCGTCACCGTCTCCTGGGACTGGGCCAGGCGTTTCTGGTTGATCAGGTTTTGCAGCTCCTGGATTTCGCGATCCAGGCGGTCGGATTTTTCCGAGAGCAAGTCATGCTGGCTGTTGCCCAGGTCCTGCAACTGGCTGTTGCCGGCCAGTTCTTGGCGACGCAGCGGGATCAGCGCATTCAGTGCCGCGAGTTCGGCATTGAGCAGGTCGCGCTGTTCGCTGCTCAAGGTCTTGCCGTTGTCTTTGCCGGCCTTGAGGATGTTATTGATCTGCTGGATGCGCGTCTGGCTGGTGGAAATTTCAGCCTGGGCGCGCTCAGGGCGGGTCTGGGCGGTAATGACCAGGCTGTTCGCATCAGCGAGGGCTTTCTGCATATCACTTTGCTGGGTCGCGCGCTCGGTCAGCATCTGCTCGAGCTGCTGCACGGATTCTTTGCCGTAGCGTTGCGCCACAGGGATGACGCTGCTGGCTTTCAGGCGCGTCAGCTCGCGCTGGTTCTCGATGTTCTGCTTGGGCGCGGTAGCGAGTTGCTGCTTGAGATCGGCCAGCTTGCGCTCGTAATCACGCTTGTTGTTGAGCTGGGTCAGCGTGCTTTGCAGCAACGTTTGCAGGGCTTTCTGATCGGCTTCCGGCAGTTTGCGGTCGGCGATCTTGTCCAGGCTCGCCTGCACGGCTTCGCTGGACGGCGGTTCCGCCGCTTGCAACGTGCCGACAGACAGACTCAAGCCCAGCAGGGCCATGATGAAAAAGGTGCGCAGGGTTGACATAGAGACCGATCGAAAACGAGACGAAGAATGAAGTTTAGAGGAAGAGTCCCGGACCCGGGCGACTTCCTTCGGGGAATCTGACGCCCACTTTGCCGATCTTGTTCCCTTCCATGACCGCGACGGTCCAGATGGTATTGTTCCACTCCACCTGGTCACCCACGACTGGCGCACCGCCCACTTTGTGAGCAATGAAGCTGGCCAGAGTCATATCCGGATCGATGCCTTCGACTTTCAACCCGTACAGGGCAGCAACCGCCGCCAGCTGGGCATCTCCTTCGAGTACGAAGTCGCCGAAGAAACGCAAATCGAGGCCTCGTTGAGGCGCCTGGCTAAACAGTTTTCCAAGGGCCGGCAGGTTGTGTTCGTGGCCGATTACGCAGAGCAAATCATCGACTTCGAGCACCGTACTACCCGACGGATGGAGCAGTTGCTGGCCACGAAACAGTGCGGCGATGCGTGTGCCTTCGGGCATTTTCAGTTCACGAAGGGGCGAACCGATGCACCATTTTTCGGCACCGAGGCGATAAACGAACAGCTCCCACTCGCTGGTGACATGTACTTCCAGGGCTGAACGCGAGATCGGCGCAGGTTCCGGTGGCACCGTCACCTTTAACAGTTTGGCGATCCACGGCAGGCTCGTCCCTTGTACCAGCAGCGACACCAGCACAATAAAGAAGGCAAGGTTGAAGTAGAGCTGGGCGTTGGGCAGGCCGGCCATCAGCGGGAACACCGCCAGAATGATCGGGACTGCGCCGCGCAGGCCGACCCAGGAAATAAAGGCTTTCTCGCGACCGTGGAAGGCCTTGAAGGGCAGCAGGCCGACCAGCACCGACAGTGGCCGTGCAAACAGGATCATCCACAACGCCAGGCCCAGCGCAGGCAGGGCGATCGGCAGCAAGTCGTGCGGCGTGACCAACAGGCCCAGCACCAGGAACATGCCGATCTGCGCCAGCCACGCCATGCCGTCGAGCATGTGCAGAATGCCGTGGCGGCTGCGTACCGGACGGTTGCCGATCACCAGGCCGCACAAGTAAACCGCGAGGAAACCGCTGCCGTGCAGGGCGTTGGTCAGGGCGAACACCACCAGGCCGCCGGCGATCACCAGAATCGGATAGAGGCCGGTGGCCAGATTGATCCGGTTGACCAGTTGCAGCATCAGCCAGCCGCCACCGAGCCCGATCACGCCGCCGATGCCGAACTCGCGCAACAGGTGGGTCAGCAGGCTCCAGTGCAGGCCGGTCTGGCCGCTGGCGAGCATGTCGATCAGGGTGACGGTGAGGAACACTGCCATCGGGTCGTTGCTGCCGGATTCGATTTCGAGACTGGCGGTGACCCGTTCATTCAGGCCTTTGCCGCCGAGCAGCGAGAACACCGCCGCAGCATCCGTGGAGCCGACGATGGCGCCGATCAGCAGGCCCTGAATCAGGTTCAGATCGAACAACCACGCCGCAGCCATGCCAGTCAGCCCGGTGGTGATCAACACCCCGACCGTGGCCAGCGACAGCGCCGGCCATAACGCCACGCGAAAACTCGACACCCTGGTGCGCAAACCGCCATCGAGCAGGATCACCGCCAGTGCGAGGTTGCCGACCAGATAAGCCGTTGGGTAGTTATCGAAAATAATCCCGCCGCCATCGACGCCGGCGGCCATGCCCACGGCCAGGATGATCACCAGAATCGGGATACCGAGGCGGGACGAAAGTGAGCTCACCAGAATGCTCGCACCTACCAGCAACGCGCCGATCAAGAACAGGCTGTTGATGGTCGTCGCATTCAAAGGCAATACTCCAGAAAGCTGAAAGGCGGGCACACACTGACCATGCAGTCTGCGTGCCAGCGATTCTAACCTGTTGAAATGTGATGCTGTCAAAAAGCTTTTGTAGATCAAAAGCCCTACGCGAAATCCGCCATTACGCAATCCCCTGTAGGAGCCGGCTTGCCGGCGATGGCGGCCTCAAGATCATCGTAAAATCTTAGGGACCCATCGCCGGCAAGCCGGCTCCTACAGGGATTTGTGGTGTTAGAGGATCAGAGGCTGAACCGTCCAACCATCGTGTTCAGGTCCACTGCCAATCGCGACAGTTCGTTGCTCGCTGCGCTGGTCTGATTGGCGCCGGTGGCCGATTGCACCGACAGATCACGAATGTTCACCAGGTTACGGTCCACTTCACGGGCCACTTGGGCCTGTTCTTCGGCCGCGCTGGCGATCACCAGGTTGCGTTCGTTGATTTCGACGATGGCGCTGTTGATCGTGTCCAGCGACATCCCTGCGCCGCGAGCGATGTTCAAGGTCGACTCGGCGCGCTCGGTGCTGTTGCGCATCGAATCCACCGCGTGCTCGGTGCCGGTCTGAATGCTGCCGATCATGCGTTCGATTTCGCTGGTCGATTGCTGAGTGCGGTGCGCCAGTGCACGCACTTCGTCCGCCACCACCGCAAAACCGCGCCCGGCTTCACCGGCACGGGCCGCTTCGATGGCGGCGTTCAAGGCCAGCAGGTTGGTCTGGTCCGCCAGGCCACGGATCACATCCAGTACCTTGCCGATGTCGCGGGATTCATTGGCCAGATCGCCGATCAGTGTCGCCGTGCTCTGCACATCGGCGCTCATGCGTTCGATGGCGCTGACGGTTTCCTGCACCAGATCACGACCGTCACCGGCCGACGTGGTGGCGTTTTTCGACGCTTCCGAGGTGCTCACCGCGTTGCGCGCGACTTCTTCCACGGCGCTGGTCATTTCATTGACGGCGGTGGCGGCCTGTTCGATTTCGTTGTTCTGTTGGGTCAGGCCACGGGCGCTTTCGTCGGTGACACTGTTGAGCTCTTCAGCGGCGGAGGCCAGTTGCGTGGCCGAGCCGGAAATCCGCTGCAGGGTGTCGCGCAGCTTGTCTTGCATCTTCGACATGGCCAGCAGCAAACGGCCGGCTTCGTCTTTGCCATCAACGGTGATCGGTCGAGTCAGGTTACCTTCGGCAATTTGTTCGGCAGCGCTCAAGGCATTGGCGATTGGCTTGGTGATGCTGTTGGTCAGCAGCCAGGCAAACAGCACGGTCAGGCCGGTGGCGATGACCAGCAAGGTGATCACCAGATTGAACGCCGAATCGTATTGATCGGCAGCGCGCTGATTGGTGTCGACGGTCTGCTGGGTGTTGATCTCCAGCAAGCGATTGAGCACTGCGTTGACGGCTTCGGAGTTGGTCAGCAGATCGGTGTTGAGCAAGGTGCGCAGTTCATCGACCTGATTGTTGCGCGACAGGGTTTTCATCCGGTCTTCGATCTGGCGGTACTGCCCCAGCAACTGTACGTATTGATCGTAGGCTGCACGTTCCTGCGGGCTGGCGATCAGTTTTTCGTAGGTGGCTTGAGCCGCACGAATCTGTTGGTTGCGCGTGTCCAGCAGCTCCATGGTTTTCTGCTGAACATCGGGCTCGCGGTTCACCAGCAAACGGTAGGACAGCACTCGCAGGCGCAAGGTGAGTTGAGTGAACTCGTCGAGGCTTTTGATACTCGGCACGCTGCTCAAGGTGATCTCCTCGGCAGCACCGCGAATCTTGCTCATCTGGTTCAAGGCAAACACCCCCAGAACCAGCATCAGACCGCCAATCAGGGCGAAACCGAGGAACGCCCGCGGAGCGATATTCATATTACGAAGGGACATGGTGTTTACCGAAAAAAGCGCACCTGTGCGGCGCTGAGACTGACGTATGGATGACTTATCGGTCATACGACTAAAGTCTTGAGGGGCTGCGCGTATTTGTCGCAGTCAGACCGTTTCCTGTAGGAGCGATGCTTGCTCGCGAAGGACGTTAACGGTAACGCGTGCAGTCTGGATGAACGCGTTGTCTTGACGTCCTTCGCGAGCAAGCATCGCTCCTACAGAAACTATGGCGACGAAGTGCAGGAACCAGATCCGCCAATCACAGTCTTTAAAGTTCGCGAGGAAGGTCGCTCGCCAGGAAAATCAAGGCCTTGCGCCCCATTAACCCTGGCATCCGTGGTGACTTTTCTTTATCGTACGCGCCCCTTGAAAATGCTTGGAAAATCAAAATGTTGGAAGCATCCCTAAGCCAATTGGAACAACTGGTCAGCGACCTTGTTCAACAGAACCAGACCCTGAGTGCAGAACTGGCCCAGGCCAAGGATGAAAACGAAAGCCTGCAACTGAGCCTGATGGAACAGGAAGAGAAACAAGGCGCCACCGCCGCCCGCATCCAGGCCCTGGTTGAACGCGTCAGCGCCGGCCCGGTCAGCGCATGAGTGTCGGCGCCGCAGGGGTAAAAGTCGTCTCGATCCTGGGGGAGGACTATTCGATCAAGGCGCCGGCCGGGGAAGAGCAAACCCTGCTGGACGCCGCATTGATGTTGAAGGCTGCTTTGGCTGACACCAAAAGAAAGTACCCGACCCTGATCGGTGACCGACTGCTGGTACTGGCCGCGATGAATCTGTGTTCTCAGCAGATCGAAATGAAAAAGCAGCACAAGCTCGAACTCGACCGTTACCAAGAGCAAGTCAGCGCCACGGTTGAAGTGATCTCCAAGACGATCAATCAGGCCTGATCGGCTTTGCGCACAACCAAAGAATAAATTGTCGTCTGCGTTGTATACAATCGGCACGGCTGTTGCAGTGTTTCAGCCTCTTATTCTTTGGGGGTGCTCCATGCAGTTCTGGCGTCGAAGTATTCAGTGGCAGTTGATCCTCAGTATGGGCACCGCCCTGCTGGTCAGTATTCTGATCGTGGTTGGCGTTTATACCCTCGTGGTCAACCGTCTCGCCCAGAGCTACCTGGTCGAACAAGCGCTGCCGTCGAGCATCGAAGCGATGCGCAACGACATCGAGCGCATCCTCGTTCAACCCCTCACCGCCGCCAAGGACATCGCCAGCAACAGCATGGTGCGCGACTGGCTCGCCGGGGGCGAAAACAGTGATCAGACCGCCGCGTTCGTGCAGTATCTGGAAGGCATCCGCGCCGAACACAAAGCCTTTACCGCGTTAATTGTCGGTACGGCTTCAAACCACTATTTCACTGAAAAAGGCCTGGACCGCAGCCTTAGCCGTTCCAATCCCAAAGACGCCTGGTTCTATTCGTTCCTCGACAGCAACCAGCCGCGCACCCTCAATATCGACAACGACACAGCCACCGGAGAATTGGCACTGTTCATCGACCTCAAGGTCGAGCAGGCCGGCAAAGTCGTGGGCGTTGCCGGGCTTGGCCTGAGCATGAAAGAGCTGTCGGAGCTGATTCACAACTTCACCTTCGGTGAGCGCGGCAAGGTCTATCTCGTGCGTTCCGACGGTTTGATCCAGGTTCACCCCGAAGCGCAATTCAGTGGCAAGCGCACCTTGGTCGAGCAAATCGGTGCGTCGGCCGCGCAGGCAGTCATGGGTCAAAAAGCTGCCAGCAGCAGCTTCGTGCGTGATGGCGAAGACTTCCTGGCCTTGAGCCTGCCGCTGAGGGACTTGGGCTGGACCCTGGTGGCCGAAGTGCCACAGTCGCAGATCTACGCCGAAGCCCGCCGCGCCATGTGGATGAGCAGCGGCATTGGCCTGGCGGTGGCGTTGGTGTGCCTGTTGCTGGTGGTGTTGCTGGCTCGTGGGTTGGTGCGGCCGATTCGTCAGGTAACAGCAGCGTTGGTTGCCATCGGTAGCGGTGGTGGAGATTTGACCCACAGGTTAGATTCCAGCCGCGCCGATGAACTGGGTGACCTGGCGCGCGGCTTCAATCGATTCCTCGACAGTCAGCGCGAGATGATCGGCGAAGTGCTGACCACCAGTGAGCGTTTGCGCACCGCCGTCAGCCAGGTGGCGAAGGTTGTGGATAACACAGCCGAACGCTCCGGGCGTCAGCAGGAAATGACCGACATGGTTGCCACCGCCGTCCACGAAATGGGCCTGACCGTGCAGGAAATCGCGCAGAACGCCGGTAATGCGGCGGTTGCCTCGCAGGATGCTCGCGATGAGGCGATGCAGGCGCGGGAAGTGGTCGGTGGGTCGATCCGACATATTGAAAGCATGTCTGATGAAATCGGTGTCGCCGCCAGTGCAGTGGGCGAACTGGCTGATCAGGTGGCGTCGATCGATCAGGTGTTGGCGGTGATTCGCGGGATTTCCGAGCAGACCAACCTGTTGGCGTTGAATGCGGCTATTGAAGCAGCGCGGGCTGGAGACATGGGCCGTGGATTTGCCGTCGTGGCAGATGAAGTGCGGACGCTGGCGCGGCGGACTCAAACGTCCACCGATGAAATTCAGCAAATCATCGGCTGCCTTAAACAAGGCGCGGAGAACGCGGTGTCGTCGATGCACACCGGTCAAGCGGCGACCGGCACCGGTGTCGAATCGAGCCAGCGCACCGGGACGTCGCTGACCGCGATTACCGGGCAGATCGAGCGCATCAGCGACATGAACCACCAAGTCGCGACCGCGACGGAAGAACAGTCGGCGGTGACCGAAGAGATCAACCGCAACGTGCAGGGGATTTCCGATCTGGCCCGGGCGACAGCGGGGGAGGTCAGGGCTTGTCGGGAGGATTGCCAGACGTTGCAGCGGTTGGCGGATGATTTGGCGCGGCAGATGGGTGGGTTCAAGTTGAGTTGATGTGTTGTCTTCGCTGACGCCATCGCGAGCAGGCTCGCTCCTACAGGGGAAATGCATTCCAACTGTGGGAGTGAGCCTGCTCGCGATTGGTTTTCAACGGCGCTGCAAAAATCTGATCAGAACCACTCATCCTGCATCCCAAAACACACATCATCCCGCGCCTCAAGAATCGCCAGCTCATGGTGGCAACCCGGCACTTCCCAGGTCAGGAAATACCGCGCCGCCTGCAGCTTGCCCTTATAGAAGCTCACATCCGCCGTGTTCCCCTTGGCCAACCCTTCCTCGGCACGAATCGCCTGTTCCAGCCAGCGCCAGCCAATCACTGTGTGCCCGAACACTTTCAAGTACAGCGCCGAATTCGCCAGGCTGCTGTTGACCTTGCCTTGAGCCAGGTCGGTCAGCAAACCGAGGGTTACGGTTTGCAGGCGGGCCACCAGTTTCTCCAGCGGTTCACGCAGTGCATTCAGCGATTCGTAGGCTTGCGCCCGTTCGGCCGTGTCGGCGATCAGGCGGATCAATTGTTTCAGTCCCGCACCACCGTTCTGCGCCAGTTTGCGCCCGAGCAAGTCCAGTGACTGAATGCCGTGGGTGCCTTCATGAATCGGGTTCAGACGGTTGTCGCGGTAATACTGCTCAACCGGGTATTCGCGGGTATAACCGTGGCCGCCGAGAATCTGGATCGCCAGCTCGTTGGCCTTCAGGCAAAACTCCGACGGCCAGGATTTGACGATTGGCGTCAGCAAGTCCAGCAGCTCATGCGCCTGTTTGCGCTCGGCTTCGGTCGCAAGCGTCGTGGTGTCATCGAACAGTCGCGCCGCGTACAACCCAAGATCGAACGAGCCTTCGACGTAGGCCTTTTGCGTGAGCAACATGCGTTTGACGTCGGCGTGCTGGATGATCGCCACCGGCGCGGTGTTCGGGTCTTTGCTGTCCGGCACGCGGCCTTGTGGGCGCTCGCGGGCGTACTCCAGCGAATACAGGTAACCGGCGTAACCGAGCATCACCGCGCCCATGCCGACGCCGATTCGCGCTTCGTTCATCATCTGGAACATGTAGCTCAAACCGTGGTGCGGCTTGCCCACCAGATAACCGACGCACTCACCGTTATCACCGAAGTTCAGCGCCGTGGACGTCGTGCCGCGCCAGCCCATCTTGTGGAACAGCCCGGCCAGCAACACGTCGTTGCGCTTACCGAGGCTGCCGTCATCGTTGACCAGGAACTTGGGCACGATAAACAGCGAAATCCCCTTCACCCCGGCCGGTGCATCCGGCAACTTGGCCAGCACCATGTGCACGATGTTTTCCGACAGCGGGTGATCGCCGCCGGAGATGAAGATCTTGTTGCCCTTGAGTCGATAGGTGCCGTCAGAAGCAGGCTCGGCGCGGGTACGAATATCCGACAACGACGACCCCGCGTGGGGTTCGGTCAGGGCCATGGTGCCGAAGAAACGGCCGTCGATCATCGGTTGCAGGAAGCGCTGCTTCTGTTCTTCAGTGCCGAAGCTTTCGATCAGGTTCGCCGCGCCCATGGTCAGGAACGGGTACGAAGTCGAGGCCGCGTTGGCTGACTGGAAGTGCGCGAAACAAGCCTGGGACAACAGCGTAGGCAGTTGCATGCCACCGGCGTCGAAACTGCGCGCGGCGTTGAGGAAACCGGCTTCGAGGAAGGCATCCACCGCTGGTTTCACTTCCGGAATCAGAATCGCCTGACCGTTCTCATAGCGCGGCTCATTCTCGTCGCCCTTACGGTTGTGCGGGGCAAAAAACTTCTCGGCAATGCTGCGAGCGGTGCCGATGGCGGCGTCGAAGGTCTCGCGATTGTGCTCGGCGAAACGCTCACGCTGGGTCAGGCCTTCGGCATCGAGGACTTCATACAGCTCGAAAGCCAGATTGCGGGAACTGAGCAACGTCTCGGACATGGCGGCCTACCTTTTTTTGGAGTGGACCGAGTCTAGGCGTGGGGAGGTTTGGGTGAAAGGAAGATAGATAACGGTGATAGACAGGCCAAACACGACCCCTGTAGGAGCCAGCTTGCTGGCGATAGCGGTGCCTCAGATACACCGCGTTGAATTGATCGCCAGCAAGCCGGCTCCTACAGGGCCTGTGAGGTATTCCGGTTTAGTGGTTCAGGCAAAAAAATGGGCGCCGGTGAGGGCGCCCATTTTTGCAGCTGACACTCGGCGGTTTAGCCGATGGTCATCAAGCTCGCATTACCACCCGCCGCAGCGGTGTTAACGCTCAACGCTCGCTCGATCACCAGACGCTCCAACGCAATGTTGGTCTCGCCCAGCGACAACCCGTGAACCCCGACAATCGCCCCGGCACGCTTGGCCACTTGCTGGCACACCGCACGCAGTTGATCGGAATGGCCGTGATGCAGAACCGCATCAAACACCACTTCGTCCTTGTTCCAGTCGGCAACCAGCTTGATGCGCGCCTGAACTTCCTTCGGCAGGCGTGCGAACAAGGCTTTGGTCAGGTCAGCTTCCGGCCATACCGCTGAGCCGCCGACAGCCAATACCGCCGCCAGTTGCGTCAGCAGGTCGCCTTCAGCTTCGGCCAGGGACAGCACGTGCTCACGCGGCAGAATGGCGTAGCTGTTGCGCTCGCCGGTCGGGCCCGCCAGCACGCGGGTGATGCCGCTTTGCGATTGCGCCGCGAACTGCACGCACAAGGCGCTCAGGTCGGCAAACTTGTTGCTGTCGGCCCAGGTTTGCAGGGCGGTCAGTGGTTTGCTCATGGCATCGCGCAGACGAACATCCGGTGCAGTGGCGGCGTCGCCACGAGCGAAGGATTGTTCGATTGCATCGGCAGGACGCGTCGACAGCAGGCGGTACAGGTACAACGGACCACCGGCTTTCGGGCCGGTGCCCGACAGGCCTTCGCCACCGAACGGTTGCACGCCAACCACAGCACCAACGATGTTGCGGTTCACGTAGACGTTACCGGCATTGACGTTGTCGATCACCTTGGCGATGGTCTCGTCGATGCGCGTATGCACGCCCAGCGTCAGGCCATAGCCGGAAGCGTTGATCTGACCGATCAACTGGTCGATGTCTTTGCGCTTGTAGCGCACCACGTGCAGCACCGGGCCGAAGATTTCGCGTTGCAGCTCATCGAAGCTTTCCAGCTCGATCAGCGTCGGCATCACGAAGGTGCCGCGTTTGACTTCTTCGCTGTTGGCGATGGCCACCTGGTACACGTTGCGACCTTTGTCGCGCATGGCCTGGATGTGCTTCTCGATGCCCGCCTTGGCTTCGGCGTCGATCACCGGGCCGATGTCCACGGACAGGCGCTCAGGGTTGCCGAGACGGCATTCAGCCATGGCGCCCTTGAGCATTTCGATGACACGGTCAGCGGAATCTTCCTGCAAGCAAAGTACACGCAGAGCCGAGCAACGTTGACCGGCGCTGTCGAAGGCGGACGACACCACGTCGATCACGACTTGTTCGGTCAGTGCCGAGGAGTCGACGATCATCGCGTTCTGGCCGCCGGTTTCAGCGATCAGCGGAATCGGACGGCCCTGTGCATCCAGGCGGCCAGCGACGTTGCGTTGCAGCAAACGAGCGACTTCGGTGGAGCCGGTGAACATCACGCCTTTGACCCGATCGTCACCGACCAGACGGGCACCCACAGTTTCGCCACGGCCCGGCAGCAGTTGCAGCACGCCTTCCGGAATCCCGGCTTCGAGCATCAGGCGCACGGCCTGGGCGGCGACCAGCGGGGTTTGTTCCGCAGGCTTGGCCAGTACCGGGTTGCCGGCGGCCAATGCAGCGGCAACCTGACCGCTGAAGATTGCCAGCGGGAAGTTCCACGGGCTGATGCACACCACCGGACCCAATGGGCGGTGGGCGTCGTTGGTGAAATCGTTGCGAGCCTGCACCGCGTAATAACGCAGGAAGTCCACGGCCTCACGCACTTCGGCGATGGCGTTGGCGAAGGTCTTGCCGGCTTCGCGAGCCAGCAGGCCCATCAGCGGCTGGATCTCGCCTTCCATCAAATCGGCGGCACGTTCCAGAATCGCAGCACGTTCGGCCGGCGGGGTGGCCTGCCAGATCGGTGCAGCGTTCAGGGCGCACTGGATCGCGTTGTCGACGTCTTCGACATTTGCTTCCTGTACGTGACCGACCACGTCACGCAAATCGGACGGGTTCAGAACAGGCGCAGGGGTTTCGGTGCTGGAGACGCAACCGAGCATCGGCGCGGCTTTCCAGTGGTTGTGAGCAGTGGCCAGCAGAGCGCACGACAGCGAAGCCAGGCGATGTTCGTTGGCCATGTCGATGCCGCTGGAGTTGGCGCGCTCGGCACCATAAAGATCGCGCGGCAGCGGGATACGCGGGTGCGGCAGGCCGAAGCCGCCTTCCAGCGTCGCCATCTGCTCGATGCTGGCCACTGGATCGGCCACCAGCTCCTGAATCGAAATGGACTGGTCGGCGATACGGTTCACGAACGAGGTGTTCGCGCCGTTTTCCAGCAGACGACGTACCAGGTACGCCAGCAGGGTTTCGTGAGTCCCGACCGGTGCGTACACGCGGCATGGACGGTTCAGCTTGCCTTCGGAAACTTTACCTACAACCTGTTCGTACAGTGGTTCGCCCATGCCGTGCAGGCACTGGAACTCGTACTGGCCCGGGTAATAGTTCTGACCGGCGATGTGGTAAATGGCCGACAGAGTGTGGGCGTTGTGCGTGGCGAATTGCGGGTAGATGACTTCCGGCACCGACAACAATTTGCGGGCGCAAGCGATGTAGGAAACGTCGGTGTACACCTTGCGGGTGTAGACCGGATAGCCTTCCAGGCCTTCGACCTGGGCGCGCTTGATTTCGCTGTCCCAGTACGCGCCTTTCACCAGGCGGATCATCAGGCGATGACGGCTGCGGCGAGCCAGGTCGATCACGTAATCGATCACGTACGGGCAACGCTTCTGATACGCCTGGATCACGAAACCGATGCCGTTCCAGCCGGTCAGTTGCGGCTCGAAGCACAGGCGCTCCAGCAGATCCAGCGACAGCTCGAGGCGGTCGGCTTCTTCGGCGTCGATGTTCAGGCCGATGTCGTATTGCTTGGCCAGCAGGGTCAGCGACAACAGGCGCGGGTACAACTCGTCCATCACACGCTCGTACTGCGCACGGCTGTAACGCGGGTGCAGTGCCGACAGCTTGATGGAAATGCCCGGGCCTTCATAAATCCCACGACCGTGGGACGCTTTGCCGATCGAGTGGATGGCTTGTTCGTACGACGCGAGGTACTTCTGCGCGTCGTGCTCGGTGAGGGCTGCTTCACCGAGCATGTCGTAGGAATAGCGGAAACCCTTGGCTTCGAACTTGCTCGCGTTGGCCAGGGCTTCGGCGATGGTTTCGCCGGTGACGAACTGCTCGCCCATCAGGCGCATGGCCATGTCGACGCCCTTGCGGATCATCGGCTCGCCGCTCTTGCCGATGATGCGGCTCAGGGACGAAGTCAAACCTGCTTCATTATGGGTGGCGACCAGTTTGCCGGTCAGCAGCAAGCCCCAAGTGGCGGCGTTGACGAACAGCGACGGGCTGTTGCCCAAGTGCGGCTGCCAGTTACCGGTGCTGATTTTGTCGCGGATCAGTGCGTCACGAGTGCCCTTGTCCGGGATGCGCAACAGCGCTTCGGCCAGGCACATCAGTGCCACGCCTTCCTGGGACGACAGGGAAAATTCCTGCAACAGGCCCTGAACAATTCCGGCACGGCCACCGGCGCTCTTCTGATTGCGCAGTTTCTCGGCAATCGAGGCAGCCAACTTGTTGGTGGCGTCAGCCATGGCAACCGGCAGGCGCGCCTGTTCGATCAGCATCGGCACCACTTCCGGCTCAGGGCGACGGTAAGCAGCGGTAATGGCGGCGCGCAGCACCGATTGCGGCAAGATGCTTTCGGCGAACTCAAGGAAGCACTGGTGCGCGTGGTCGACGTGGACGTCGCCACTGTCGTCAGCTTCTTTGGCCGTCAGGCCGTTGAGCTCGGTCAGGGTTGCACCACCCTCGAGTTTTTCCAGGTAATTGAAAATTGCCTGCTTGATCAGCCAGTGCGGCGTGCGATCAATCGAAGTCGCGGCCGCCTTCAGGCGTTCGCGGGTCGGGTCGTCAAGTTTGACCCCAAGGGTGGTGGTAGCCATATTTTTATCCTCATGTTTGCCACGACCGCGTGGCATCAGCTGGCGGCAAGATTAGCTGCGCGCTCTCTGAGGTGCAACCGGGTGCAACCCTTTTTTTGTCGGAATAATAGGCAGCTCGTCAGGAATTAAATTCCGGTACGAACGTACCGCTCCTGCTTGGTGCTTTTGCTTCTAGTAAACGCTCATGACTGCTCTAAAAGGGAGCAAAAACAGACCTTTTCAAGCTAAATCCGACTAGGTGCAACTTATTCTCAAAAAATGGGTTGCACCTTATTTGTGTTGTTGAATAGGATTCGCGCCCAAGGTGCAACCGGTTAAAAAGACAGGTGCACCGGCTGATGGCTTTCCTGGGGAAACATCAGTCCTAAATGCGCGGACCCGCAAATCGTTTGATCAAACATTGTCGTTTGTCGGCGTTTTCATACTCTGCCGCTACATAAAAACAAAGCCAGGGCATCACTTAATGAGCGTTAGCAATCCAACCCTGATCACGTTCGTGATCTACATCGCAGCAATGGTGCTGATCGGCTTCATGGCCTATCGCTCCACCAACAACCTTTCTGACTACATTCTGGGCGGTCGCAGCCTGGGCAGCGTCGTGACTGCATTGTCCGCCGGTGCCTCCGACATGAGCGGCTGGTTGTTGATGGGTCTGCCGGGCGCCATCTACATGTCCGGTCTGTCCGAAAGCTGGATCGCCATCGGTCTGATCGTCGGTGCTTACCTGAACTGGCTGTTCGTCGCCGGCCGTCTGCGCGTGCAGACCGAGCACAACGGCGATGCGCTGACGCTGCCGGACTACTTCTCCAGCCGTTTCGAAGACAAAAGCGGCCTGCTGCGGATCATCTCGGCGGTTGTGATCCTGGTGTTCTTCACCATCTACTGCGCGTCCGGCATCGTCGCTGGCGCCCGTCTGTTCGAAAGCACCTTCGGCATGTCCTACGAGACCGCGCTGTGGGCCGGTGCTGCGGCGACGATTGCCTACACCTTCGTCGGTGGTTTCCTGGCAGTCAGCTGGACTGACACCGTACAAGCCACGCTGATGATCTTCGCCCTGATCCTCACTCCGATCATCGTGTTGCTGGCGACCGGCGGCGTCGATACCGCGTTCCTGGCCATCGAAGCGCAAGATCCAGCCAACTTCGACATGCTGAAAAACACCACCTTCATCGGCATCATCTCGCTGATGGGCTGGGGCCTGGGCTACTTCGGCCAACCGCACATCCTGGCGCGTTTCATGGCCGCGGATTCGGTCAAGTCGATCGCCAATGCCCGTCGCATTTCCATGACCTGGATGATCCTGTGCCTGGGCGGCACCGTGGCTGTAGGCTTTTTCGGTATTGCCTACTTCTCGGCCAACCCTGCCGTGGCGATGCCCGTCAGCGAAAACCACGAGCGTGTGTTCATCGAACTGGCCAAAATCCTGTTCAACCCATGGATCGCCGGTATTTTGCTGTCAGCTATTCTGGCTGCGGTCATGAGCACCCTGAGCTGCCAGTTGCTGGTGTGCTCGAGCGCCCTGACCGAAGACTTCTACAAAACCTTCCTGCGTAAATCGGCTTCCCAGGTTGAGCTGGTCTGGGTCGGTCGCGCCATGGTGCTGCTGGTTGCCCTGATCGCCATCGCATTGGCCGCCAACCCGGAAAACCGCGTGCTGGGTCTGGTCAGCTACGCCTGGGCCGGTTTCGGTGCTGCGTTCGGTCCAGTGGTCCTGATCTCTGTGATCTGGAAAGACATGACCCGCAACGGCGCACTGGCCGGCATCCTGGTCGGCGCGATCACCGTGATCGTGTGGAAACACTTCGAGCTGCTGGGTCTGTACGAAATCATCCCTGGTTTCATCTTCGCCAGCCTGGCGATCTACATCGTCAGCAAACTGGGCACGCCGACTCACGGCATGCTGCAGCGTTTCGCTGCTGCCGAGGCTGATTTCCGCCTGAACAAGTGATCGGGATGAGCTGAGGCTCAAACCTTTCGCCGAACATGAAAACGGCCCGCTTCCTTTGGAGGCGGGCCGTTTTTATTGGGCGTTAGAAAAGCCCCTCTGTGGGAGCGAGCCTGCTCGCGATGGTGTGTCAGCCAAAGAGGTTTCGACTGACACACCATCGCGAGCAGGCTCGCTCCCACAGGAGGGCAGTGGTGGTTATGAAAGGAATGTCTGTAGCCAAACATCCCGATTTTTGAAGGAAGATTCTTTAAAAAAGCACGACAAATCTGAGTTTCCTGTCCCTTCGTCAACACCCCTTGCCGCTCATGCAGAATCGCCCGCCTTCACTCTGCAGAGACACATCGGATGTTCGCTCTTGCTAATCAACCGCGTTTCACGCTGACCGTCGACGGTGACCAGCATGACCTCAAGGTGCTTGAGTTCACCGGCAAGGAAGCCATCAGCCAGCCTTACCGCTTTGACCTGGAACTGGTCAGTGAACGGCCGGACATCGAGCTCGAAAGCCTTCTGCATCGTCAGGCGTTTCTGAGTTTCGATACACAAGGCAGCGGTATTCACGGTCAGATTTTTCGGGTTGGCCAGGGCGATTCCGGTAAGCGTCTGACGCGCTATCAAGTCAGTCTGGTCCCGCGTTTGACCTACCTCGACCAGCGCATCAATCAGCGGATTTTCCAGCACAAAAGCGTGCCGGTGATCATTGCGCAAATCCTTGAAGATCATGGCATCCAGCGCGATGCGTTCGCCTTTCAGCTCGGCAGCGATTACCCCGATCGCGAGTACTGCGTGCAATACGCTGAAAGCGATCTGGCGTTCATCCAGCGGTTGTGCGCCGAGATCGGCATTCACTACCACTTTCAGCACAGCCCCGACGGGCACTTGCTGGTGTTTGGTGACGACCAGACGGTTTTCCCCCGGATCGACAAACCGACACTTTTCTCGCCTGACACCGGAATGGCCGCCGACGCGCCCGCGATCAATCGCTTCAACGTGCGGCTGGAAACCCGCACCACTTCGGTAGCCCGTCGCGACTACGACTTCCACAAACCCGGGCTGCAACTTGAAAGCCGAAGCGACAACGGACAACTGCCGACGCTTGAGGATTATCACTTTCCTGGCCAGTTCACAGATCGCGAATCCGGCAGGGCGCAGGCTCAACGAACACTGGAGCGCCACAACGCAGACTACCGTCAGGCTGAAGGTCGCAGCGATGAGCCCGCTTTGGTGACAGGTCACTTCCTGGCGTTGTCGGAACATCCACGCCAGGCCTGGAATGACCTGTGGCTGATCACCCAAATCGAACACCATGGCCGTCAGCCGCAAGTGCTCGAAGAGTCAATCAGCAGCGACGGGGCGGATGATTTCCAGGGCTATCGCAATACCTTTCTGGCGACGCCGTGGGATGTTTCGTTTCGCCCACCGCTGATCGGGAAACCCACTTTCACCGGCTACCAGACCGCCGTAGTCACTGGCCCCACCGACAGTGAAATCCACTGCGACGAGTACGGCCGCGTCAAGGTTCAGCTCGCCTGGGATCGTGACGCAAAGCGCAATGAACATTCCAGTTGCTGGCTGCGCGTCGCCACCGGCTGGGCGCATGACGGCTACGGCATCGCACTGATTCCTCGGGTCGGCATGGAAGTGTTGGTGGGGTTCCTCGATGCCGACGTCGATAAGCCGATGGTCATGGGCTGCGTGCCCAATGGCACCAACTCGATACCCCTGAATCTGCCCGCCGATAAAACCCGCAGCATTTTCCGCAGCCAAAGTAGTCCCGGTGGCGGTGGTTACAGCGAATTACGCATCGAGGATCGCAAAGGCGCCGAGGAAATCTACCTGCGAGCCCAGCGAAACTGGACTCAACACGTGTTGAACGACCTGCACGTCCAGGTCGGAAATCAGCGCAGTGCGGTGATTGGTGCCAACGATAACCTGCACGTTCACGGTGACCGCTCCATCACCGTCAGCAACCAGACCCTCAAAGTGAGCGGGCAATTTCACGCCAGCGCCGGCCAGCAAATTGTCATCGACGGCGGCGCAAACGCGACCATCCAGGCGGGTGGCCACTGGATCAACATCGGCCCCGCCGGGATCTTCAGCAGTGTTCCGATTGAATTGGGCGGTGCACCGATGCCGGCCATGGGCGCCGCGACCACTCAACGAACACTTCTGGCTCTCAGCGCAGCACAGATTCTGACCCTGAAAAGCGACGCCCCATTCTGCGAAGAATGCGAACGCTGCAAGGGTGGTGTCTGTGCAGCCTGAGTGCTTGTCACCCCTCACTTGGCTTGAGCGCCAACCGCTCGAGCCTTCCGAGAAGTTGTTCGCGGTGTTCGGCAATGCCAGTTCCGCTGAGCCGTTCAAAGCCTGGCAGCGCTCCAATCCTTTGCATACGCCAAGCCCGATCTGGGCCGACACCCCTTACGCCGAGTGGGAACCGGTCATGCCCTATGTCGGAATCGTCGCTGCTGACAGTGAGTTTCTGGACTGGGTCGCCACTACCGAGTCTCGCGATTGGGGTTGGCTGGCAGTTTCTTCTTCGCCTCAAGACGTGTTGATCGAGCATCTGCGCAGCCTCACGCAAGTGTTTTTGCCCAATGGCAGCGCGGTGTTTTTCCGCTTTTGGGATGGGCATTACTTGCTTCCGATTCTTCAGTCGGCCGAAGTCGATGTCACTCAACTGCTACCAGTCGTGGGGCGGTGCCTGATCAATGGTCAGCCGCTCGACATCGGTGGAACTGCACTGAAAACCGCCGGGGTTTTTCCATGGTGGGAAATCTCCACAACGCTGTTGAAGCAACTCTGCGAACACTCAAACACCACTCGGCTGAACAACGTGCTCACGTGGTTGAGCGAGGACCGTCCTGATCTTTTCGAGGCGTTTTCCGAAAGCGTTTTGCGGCACAAAGTCGCGATCTTTCTGGAAGAGCCGGGCCTGCCGCCAGCCCCGAAATCAGCCTTGGTGGCTTACCTGTCGATGGAGCTGGACTGATGGATCAGATCGTACGGATCGAGCAGGAGCTCGACGGTTTCAAGGACACGCTGAGTGTGTATCGCCAGCAACTCAAGGGCTTTTTAAGTCGTAACTCCGACAAGGTCAGCCGGGCAATGGACCTGCCCTCGCTGATGGACATGGACCGGCAGATCAAACTGGGCAATACCACTACGTCGGTGAGCCGCAGTGATGACGACTTTTTCTCCAGTGTTGCGCAGTGTCCGCTAAACGGAATTCTGCAGATCGAGAGCAAGTTCGAATCGGTTTATGACGTTCCGCTGGGGAACATTGATGTTGAGGTGATTGCCGTTGATGGCGGCGAAAAAACCACCGTCACGCTCGATGAAAACGGCAAGGGACAATTCAGGGGCATTGCCGGCAAGTTCTACCGCGTGCATGTCCACAGCGCGGTGACTTCGGATCAGGTTGATGAGCTTTTCAAGTCTTATGACGGCCTGACCGGGCAGTTGGAAGACTGGCTGCGCACTGAGTGGCAAGGCTTCAAGCCGCAGTGGTCGCAGCAATCCGCATCCGCTTCGCTGGCCGCAGCGGGTAACGGAATACTGGCGGGCGGTTGGGCGGCGATTCAGGCGGTTTGGGATGGCATCGGTGAACTCACCGACATTCTGAAAGACCCCAATGCCTTCGTAGAAAAGCTGGGTGAAAGCGCCGGCGAACTGGCCGAGCTCGCGAAAAGCGCGCCAGACATGATGGAAAAAGCCATGTTGCTGGCCAGTGACGAGGCCGCACTGTGTTTGTTGATGCGCACCGCGACGCTATGGCTGGAAATGTTGCCACCGACGCAACTGGCCGAGTCGTCTGCAGAGGCGATTTCCAAAGTGGTCGTCGGGCTGGTCATCGACCTACTGATTGGTCTGGTGCTGAGTGTGGTCGGGGTTGGCGTTGCCTGGTTGGCAGTACGCCTGACCAAGTACAGCGCGCAGATTTTTCAGGCTGCGATGGCATTCGTGAAGTCGATGGTCACGATCATCAACAACTTCATGGGCTATGTAAGCCGCTACAAAAAAGTCGCTGCACGGGGCGTTGCGGCTGGACCGAAAAATGGTGCCATGCACTTGCGCTGGAATGCTCGCAAGAACACCACGCTCAAACAAAACGAACACCACGACGACGCTTCGAAGCAGGCCACAAATCCCAACGGCGACAGCGCCGAATCCGCCGATAAAACCGCCACCAACAAATGCCCGGTGTCGATGGTCACCGGTGAAGAACTGCTGACCCTCACCGACGGTTCATTGAATGGAATTCTGCCGTTCGACTTCACGCGGCTCTATCGCACCAGCGCCGTCGAGATGGATTGCGGCCTCGGTTTCGGCTGGAGTCACAGCCTTGCGCACCGACTGGAAATCGATGGCGATGGCGTCGTCTGGATCGACCACGAAGACCGTCGCACCACCTTTCCGCTGCCTGGCAATGAGCGCCCGGCGATCCACAACAGCCTCTCGCGCGCGGCGATTTACCTGGGCGATGCCCCGGAAGAACTGATCCTCGCTCAGGCTGGCGACGACACGCGCTTCTACCATTTCATCAACGGTCGATTGACGGCGATCAGCGACGGTTACGACAACCGGTTGCGCATCACTCACGACCGCCGCGAGCGTATCCAGCGCCTCGACAACGGCGCCGGCCGCGCCTTGCTGTTGCGCTATGACCAGCACCATTTGATTGCCGTCGACTATCAGCGTTTTGTCCCGGCAGACACGTCGGACGAAGCCTGGATAACCGAACAGACGCTGGTCAGCTACCGCTACGACGAACGCGCTCGACTGATCGAAGCAACCAACGCCGCCGGGGAAAGCGAGCGTTACGACTACGACGACCGGCACGTCATCCAGCAGCGGCAACTGGCCGGTGGGGCGAGTTTCTT
This sequence comes from Pseudomonas sp. GM60, assembly GCF_000282415.1. Classification (NCBI taxonomy): domain Bacteria; kingdom Pseudomonadati; phylum Pseudomonadota; class Gammaproteobacteria; order Pseudomonadales; family Pseudomonadaceae; genus Pseudomonas; species Pseudomonas sp. GM60. Next base: position 14,462 of record NZ_AKJI01000024.1, on the reverse strand, counting down.
CTGGGAGTGGGAAAGGTCTGGCAAGGCTGCGCGATGCGTCCGGCATTGGGCGTCGTTTGCGCAGATGGAAGCTCGTTATGTCTGGGATGAGGAGGGCAGTGTCACCGTCCACAACATCGACGGCAGCGAAGAGGTTTACCAGCATGACGACCGGGCGCGACTGGTGCGCAAGGTCGAGCTGGATGGCGGCGAACACCTCAAGGCCTACGACGACAAAGGGCGGTTGATTGCCGAGCAGGATCCGCTCGGCGCCGTCACCGAGTACCACTACGACGAAGTCGGACGCTTGGTGGCGCTGATTCCGTCAGAAGACGAGCCCACGTCCTACGAGTATCGCAACGGTTTCCTGCATGCCCGGTATCGCGGCAAAGCGGTCTGGAAATATCAGCGCAATGCTCAGGGCGACATCACCGAAGCGACTGATCCCGACGGTCAGGTCACCCACTATCACTACGATGAAAAAGGACAGTTGCTGTCGATCCGTTACCCGGATAGCAGTCGCCATCTCTTCGTCCGCAATGCTTTGGGGCAACTGGTTGAAGAAACTTTGCCGGACGGTGGGCTGCGGCGGTTTTCCTACGACGTGCTGGGTCGACGGATTACCGATCAGGATGAACACGGATCGCTCACTCACTACGGGTGGGACGCCGTTGGGCGACTGGTTCAGACGACACTTCCTACGGGCGCCACTCGCGCCTTCAGCTACAACACCTACGGAAAAATCACCGCCGAACGCGACGAGCTTGGCCTCGTTACCCGCTACGAATACGTCGATGGTTTGCATTTGGTCAGCCGCCGGATCAATCCCGACGGCACGCAGCTCAACTATCGCTACGACAACGCGCAGCTGCTGCTCACAGAAATCGAAAACGAATCCGGCGAACAATATCGCCTGGACTACACGCCTGGCGGATTGATCCGACAGGAAACCGGATTCGATGGCCAGCGCACGGGGTACACCTACGACCTCAATGGAAACCTGCTGGAAAAAACCGAGTTCGGCGACGACGGCTCGCAGCGGGTTACCGCTTATGAGCGAGATTCGGCAGGGCGGTTGCTGGTCAAAACGCTGCCCGACGACATCAAGGTCGAATACCGCTACGACAACCTTGGCCGACTGGTCAGCGTCGACGACGGTCACGATCATCCACTGGAATTCGAGTACGACCGACAAGACCGTTTGATCACCGAGCACCAAGGCTGGGGCACCTTGCGCTACGGCTACGACGCCTGCGGCCAACTCAACCGCATGCGCCTGCCGGACGGCAGCAAGCTCGATTACCACCACGCCAAGGGCGGCGCGCTGACCGCCATCGACCTCAACGGCGCGCCGCTCACCACCCACCAATTCACGTTTGGTCGCGAACAGCAGCGCCAACAAGGCCAACTCACCAGCCGCTACCACTACGACGAACAGGGCCGCCTGCAAGCACACGCGATCAATCAACAAACCCGGCCGCTGTACCTGCGCCACTACACCTACGCGGTCAACGGCAACCTGGCGACCGTCGCCGACAGCCGTCACGGCCAGCGCAGTTATTACTACGACGCCCTCAACCGCCTGACCCGCGTGCGCCACACCCGCGACGACCCACCGGAAAGCTTCGCCCACGACCCGGCCGGCAACCTGTTGATGCAAAACCGCCCCGGTGTGGCTGCCGTAAAAGGCAATCGCCTGCTCATGCAAGGCGACCGGCATTACGACTACGACGCCTTCGGCAACCTCATCCGCGAACGTCGCGGCACCGGGCAAAAACTCGTCACCGAATATGCCTACGACTGCCAGCATCGCTTGGTCAGCGCCACGACCCCGGACGGACGTTTCGCGAGCTATCGCTACGACGCCTTCGGCCGACGCATTGCCAAAACCGTCGATGGTAAAACCACTGAATTCTTCTGGCAGGGCGACAACCTCGTCGCTGAAAGCAGTCGCGAACACTACCGCAGCTATGTTTACGAACCGGGCACCTTCCGCCCATTGGCCATGCTCGACGGCAAAGGCCCGCGCAAGGCTTGCCCGTTTTACTACCAACTCGATCACCTTGGTACGCCGCAGGAACTGACCGATTTTGGTGGCGAGATTGTCTGGTCGGCGAAGTACAACGCCTACGGAAAAGTTACGCGGTTGGCGTTCGGTGGGGGCGAGCAACTTGAGCAGCCGCTGCGGTTTCAGGGGCAGTACTTCGACGCCGAGAGCGGCCTGCACTACAACCGGCATCGGTACTATGATCCGGAAGTGGGGCGGTACCTGACGCCGGATCCGGTCAAGTTGGCGGGTGGGCTGAACGGGTATCGGTATGCGCTGAATCCGACGGGGTGGGTTGATCCGTTGGGGTTGAGCGGGAATTGTCCGCGTAAGGATGAGCCAGGGTGTGGAGCGCCGGATGATACGGCTGGCGCTAGGGTTGATGAGGGTGAGGCGGCTCTGCCGAAGCTGACGGGGGATCAGCGAAGAGCGCGTATCGATGAGCTGGCGGAAGCGAATGCATATCGACGTTTAGATGAGATGGAAAGGGCCACTCCAGGTGCTCATTTTCTAGAAAAACATGGCAAGCAAACTAGTTTGGCGTCGCAACGTGAGCGGGTGATGACCGGAAGGAACCCTACAACGGGAGTTATTGAAAGATACACAAGCGGGAGAAGGACTGGTCAGCCAAAGATCCCTAGTGCTGCGACACGTTTTATTAGTTATAGAGATCAGTTGAACGCTATTCACCGTGCTCAGCTAATATTCAGGCGTAATGGTCATGCTGCATCTAAAGAGCCAATGAATATGGGTAAACAAATAGGCGAGGGGTACAAACGAGGTGGTTTGGTCTATGGCAAACAAACAGATGCAGTCGCCATACTAGATAGAATCGGTGCTCCTATAACAACTTATGCGGATTTTTGAATATGAAACGCCAACCTAAGCTTTCTATCTTGCGCGGCCTGCTTTTTCTATTCGACATTGACAATGTTGATGACGTTGAAAGAGAAGAGATAATAGCTTCTAAAAACGTTAATGATGAGGCGGAGCTCGCTGAGTTGTTCGATATGCTAATGAGGCCAGAATTCACTGCCTATACTGACAGTGATCGCGAGTGGTATATCGATACATTGATTTATTATTTGGGGTTGGAGGAAAGCTTTGATTCTGTTTTTGATAAGTTGACAACTTATTTTGATGACGAGGTTGAAGATCAACGAAAGTTTATGCAGGTCCTTCTGGAATGCCTGTTGCGATATCAGTCTGAAATAAAATAAAAAAACTATGCAGTTCTAAAATAAATAAATCCGTCCCGTTTTTTTAATGTGCTTCTGGGCCGTTTGAAATGATATCAGTCAAGAAATGATGGAGCATGAATTATGCCTGAAGTTATTGAGGGGAGATGGTCGTTTAATGATTTAAAACGTTGGACTTGTGGAGAAACAGACGCAGCGTTGTTTGACGATGACTACGCGGAGGATCCTGATGCAGTTGATATGAATATTTTAGGAGAGTGCGGTGATGCAGGCATTTTAGAGTTGATTTCGAACCCGAGCTGTAGGGCTCGATCTTACTTTGCTGATCTGTTAGCTCTCAGTCTATGCAATGTGTTTCGGTCTGACAGGGATCTGCCATTTCATTTTTCTCGATTTCTAGGGATTAAGTCTCTAGAAGACTACATGTCGGAAGTTGAAGAAGTGACGGTGCGTGTTTACGAGGCGTGTTTGGTGATCGATAGTATGAAAAGTATCACTGATCCTGCTATTCAATCGTTATACAAACAAATTATGGATTTTAGGCATGCTAAAACTAGCAGTGTGCTTGAGTTCTATTGGGACTGTCGGAGAAAAACAGATTTCAGTTTGTTTGAAACTGATGCGGATAGTTAAGCAGTGCGAGTTAGGTCTATTGCTCTCCGTCGGAAATTCGTCCCGGTTTTGTACTTGATTAGATGGGTTCAGCTTTTTAGAGATTGGTTATTTTGTTGAAGGTTGTTGAAAAAGAAAGCACTGCATCATTGCGTGAGCGAATGGATAGCGCCGGATGCGTGTTCAAGTTTGTGGTTCTTTCACCGGAGTCTGAGATTGAAGCTGGTGAAAGCATGCATCGACAGGCGTTGATAGCGCTTCATGAGATGCTGATGACAGAGGCGATGGAGTGGCACGAAAATCTCATCAAAGATCCAAAATATGAGGATTATCCGGAGCCCCTGATTAGTTGGGATGTGGAAAATGCCATAGCTACTCCACTCAGTCCGGATGAGGTGCTGCATCTGACTTCCACTGATAAAGACGATATTTTTGAGCGATTAGCGCTATACGCCTGCTTTGTAAATCCTCCGTATCGTGCTCGGTTTAAAGGGGGGGAGACAGAGGCACAGTCGGTTTTTCTCAAATGGTGCGAACTCCTTGGGTTAAGCGAAATAGATGATGTCTCAGTGGTGAATTGGGTCGAACGGCTCAATACAGGTCTGCATGGTTATGACGACACCATTGAACGTGTCGAGTCATGGAGCAATTATTTTGATGCAGGCTTGGAGTGGTGGGGAGTGTGGTGTCTCACGATCTGGAATCCCAAGCGTCGAACTATTAGCGCGTTGATTGCTAGCACCACAGACTGATTCAGCTGTTTAGAAGTCTCGGAACAATCGCGAAATTTCTGGGCAAGGTCGTCGGAAGTTTCCTTCAATCTGCGGCGGTTTCCATGAACTGGTGTGGAATGTTTTCCATCGATAGTCTTTGGTGGTCGCTGAAAGCTCAGTGGCAGGGTGTAGGAACCCTTCAAGACTAGAGAGGACGCTGTGGCGTCGTCACTGTATTTGCGGCCGTCAGCGTGCGTCCGTAAGATCAGTTGCGGCGGCTGTGCGCGGGCACGCTTCGGCGTGGTCGAGTTTTCTGGTCTCGATATTCCTACCCCGCGTATAGCTGCCACCCAAGCCTGTAGGAAGGCCGATGGTAGCTTCCCTTCTTACCAGAGGTTTAAAAATGACTAATCTTCACCCCGATCCACCCTACGAAAAACCAGCCCCTCCACCCAAAAGCCGTTTCATGGCACTGACCAGTAACTGCGACGACATGCCCACCTTGTTCGTCGATACCCTCGCACCACTCGACGTTTTATACGACGCGGCTAGCTATCGAATCCGCGCCGTAACCCAAGTAATGGAAAACCTGTCGATGCGTGGCTCTATCGAGTGCGAGTCCTTCATCCTCAGTGACTTTGCCTTGCTCTGCGCCATTCCGTTGCGGGACGGGTGTGATGTGCTGGACGTGTTGGGGCGGCGGTTGAAGGCTCGGCCTTCCGCGTAGCGCCGCTGAATGATCGTTTCCACGTGCTGCGTGGGAACGATCACTGCCCGCTCAGCCGCGAAGCCCTGACGTTCGCCTCGGTACAAGGTAAACTTCCCGGCCTTCGCAGGAGCAATCATGAATTATCGTCACGCCTTCCATGCCGGCAATCACGCCGATGTGTTCAAACACCTGACCTTGACCCGCCTCATCGCCCTGATGTCGCGCAAGGAGCAGCCGTTTGCCTATCTCGACACTCACGCCGGCATTGGTCTGTATGACCTGCAAGGCGATCAGGCGAGCCGTACCGGTGAGTACCTGGAAGGCATCGCACGGTTGTGGGATCAGCCGGATCTGCCGGAACTGACCGCCGATTACATGAAGGTGCTGCACGACATGAACCCGGATGGCCAGTTGCGCTATTACCCGGGGTCGCCGGAGCTGGCGCGCCGTCTGACGCGGCCGCAGGATCGGGTGATGCTCAACGAGAAGCACCCCGAAGACGGTGTGTTGCTCAAGGACAACATGGCCGGCGACCGTCGGGTGAAGGTTCACTTGGGCGAAGGCTGGCATGTGCCGCGTGCGATGTTGCCGGTGCAGGAGAAGCGCGCGGTGATGTTGATCGATCCGCCGTTTGAACAGCTCGATGAGATGCAGCGTTGTGCGGCGTCGCTGAAAGAAGCGATTGGCCGGATGCGCCAAACCGTGGCGGCGATCTGGTACCCGGTGAAGGACCAGCGCATGTTGCGTCGTTTTTATCAGGATCTGGCCGGCACGGGTGCGCCGAAGTTGTTGCGGGTGGAGTTGCTGGTGCATCCGCTGGACACGCCGAACAGTCTGAACGGTTCCGGGTTGGCGATCGCGAACCCGCCGTGGGGGCTGGAAGAGGAATTGCGTGAGCTGCTGCCGTGGTTGTCCAAGAAGTTGGGACAGACCCAGGGTGGGTGGCAGATGGATTGGTTGATCGCCGAATAACCACGGCAAACGAAAAACCCTGTAGGAGCCGGCTTGCCGGCGATGACGGCCGGGAGATCTGCGCTGGATTTCCCGCCGCCATCGCCAGCAAGCCGGCTCCTACAATTGGATCTGCGTCAGATCGGATTGAGCGGGTAACGCCAATCAGTCGTGTGTCGAGCGCAATCTCGTGGCTGACACATAACCTGTAGGAGCCGGCTTGCTGGCGATGGCGTCCGGGAGATCATCGCTGGATTTTCCGACGCTATCGCCAGCAAGCTGGCTCCTACAATTGACTCTGCTTCAGGTCAGATTGGGCAGGTGACGCCGGTGCCGCCAATCCCGCAGTAGCCTTCAGGGTTCTTGGCCAGGTACTGCTGGTGATAGGCCTCGGCGAAGTAGAACGTCGGCGCTTCTTCGATTTCGGTGGTGATGGTGCCTTTACCTGCCTTGGTCAGTTCGGCCTGGAACACTTTTTCGCTGTTCTTGGCCGCTTCCAGTTGGGTCGGGTTAGTGGCGTAGACCACCGAGCGGTACTGAGTGCCGATGTCGTTGCCTTGGCGCATACCCTGGGTCGGGTTGTGCAGTTCCCAGAACATTTTCAGCAGTTCTTCATAGCTGACTTTCGCCGGCTCGTAGACCACCAGCACCACTTCGCTGTGGCCAGTCAGGCCTGAGCAGACTTCTTCATACGTCGGGTTCGGCGTGAAGCCACCGGCGTAACCCACCGCGGTACTCACCACACCTTCGCGCTGCCAGAACTTGCGCTCTGCACCCCAGAAGCAACCCAGACCGAAGATCGCAAAATCCACGTCCATGGCGAATGGGCCCAGCAGCGGGGCGTCGTGGACGAAGTGTTTTTCCGGCACGGTCATCGGGGTTTCGCGGCCAGGCAGAGCTTGTTCTTTAGTAGGGAGCACGTTTTTGTTCACCAGAATTTCCGAGCGCAGAACCATGATCAGTCCTCTCAGTCAGGTTGAAATGTAGATAGTCAGACCGCCAGTTTGCCCAATGCCGCCTGGTTACGCACTATCCAATGTGGGAGCGGGCTTGCTCGCGAATGCGGTGTGTCAGATGACACTGTTGGTGGCTGAAACACCGCATTCGCGAGCAAGCCCGCTCCCACAGGGATTGCGGTGTGCTCAGGCGATTGGGCCGCGGGGGTAGCGCTTGAGCTTTTCGATCAGCTCGGAGCCCGGAATCGGTCGGTCGAACAGGTAGCCCTGGCCGACGTCGCAGCGGTGGCGGCGCAGGAAAGCCAGCTGTTCGGCCGTCTCGATGCCTTCAGCCACGACCTTGAGTTTCAGGTTGTGGGCCATGGCGATCACCGCGGAGGTGATTTCCATGTCATCCTGGTTGTCCGGGATTTCGTGAATGAAGCTTCGATCAATCTTAATGATGTCGATGGGGAATTTTTTCAAGTAACTAAGCGACGAGTAACCGGTGCCGAAGTCGTCCATGGCCAGGGTCAGGCCCAGGCGCTTGAGCTGGTCGAGCTGCAAGTGGGTGTCTTCGGTGGCTTCCAGCAGCAGGCCTTCGGTCAGTTCCAGCTCCAGCAGGCTCGGCGGCAGCGCTTCTTCCTTGAGGATGTTGGCAATCGACGACACCAGGTCCGGGTCGGAGAACTGTTTGGGCGACAGGTTGATCGCCACTTGCAGATTGCCCAGGCCAGCGGCCGTCAGGTCTTTGCTCATGCGGCAGGCCTGGCGGGCGATCCATTTGCCGATCGGGATGATCAACCCGGTTTCTTCAGCGACGCTGATGAACTGGTCCGGGCGGATCATGCCTTTTTCCGGATGGTTCCAGCGCAGCAACGCTTCCATGCCCAGCAGGCGACCGCTGCGCAGGCACAGCTTCGGCTGGTAGAACACGTCCAGCTCGTTCTGTGTCAGGGCGCGGCGCAGGTTGTTCTCGACGAACAGTTTGTAACTGGCCTCGGCGTTCAGCGCTTCGGTGAACACCTGAACCTGATGCTTGCCGTTGGCCTTGGCCTTGTGCAGCGCGAGCCCGGCGTTACGCATCAGGGTTTGCGGGTCGCGGCCGTGCAGCGGCGCGCAGGCCAGGCCCACGGAGCCGGTGACGCTGATCAGCTGGTTGTCGACGAACATCGGTTTGTCGAGGGTCGCCAGCAGTTGGTTGGCGACTTGCTGGCCCATCGCGAGGTCGGTGTTGTCCAGCAGCACGGCGAATTCGTTACTGGCGAAGCGCGCCAGGCTGCCGCTCGGGATCAGGCTGTTGCGCAGGCGTCGGGCCAGGCTGATCAGCAGTTTGTCGCCGGTCTGGTGGCCGAGGCTGTCGTTGATTCGCTTGAAGTTGTCGATGTCCACCAGCAGCAGGCTGATCGGGGTATCGCTGTCTCGGGCGAAGCGCTCATCGAGATTACGGATGAACGCCGGGCGGTTACCGAGGTTGGTCAGGTTGTCGGTGTAGGCCAGGCGCTCGATGCGCTGCTGGGCGAGTTTGGTCTGGGTGATGTCTTCGTAGATGCCGATGTAATGCGTCAGCTCGCGGTTGTCGCCGTACACCTTGGAAATCGACAACTGGCCCCAATAGGGTTCGAGGTTTTTGCGGCGGCTCTTGAATTCACCCTGCCAACTGTTGCTCTTGGCCAGCGCCGAGGGCGCGTCGAACAGCAGTTCACTGAGGTTTTCCAGGGCCGGCAGTTCCGACAGTCGCTGGCCGTGGACTTCTTCGGTGGAATACTGGGTGATCGCGGTGAAACTCGGGTTGACGTACTCCACCACGCCGTCGCAATTGACCAGCAAAAAGGCGTTGGCACTTTGCTCGACTGCACGCTGGAACAGGTGCAGGGCGCTGGTGGCGGTGCGACGGTTGTGGTTGTTGATGACTTGGGCGAACTGGTCGGCCAGCTCACCGGCGAAGGCGATTTCGTCGGACTGCCAGGCGCGGGTCGCACCGGTCTGCTCCAGACAGAGCACGCCGACCACTTGGCCATCGACACGAATGCTGGCATCGAGCATCGCGTTCACATCACGCGGGCGCAGGCTTTCGGCCATTTCCCGGGTGCGCGGATCGCGAATCGCATTGTGGGCATCGATTGCACGGCTGCCGTGCAGCGCGTCCATGTAATCGGGGAAGCCACTGATGTCGATCGGCGCCGGTAGGGCGTATTCCTGGGTGGTGCGGTGATATGCCGAGATCGGCACCAACATCGAACCGTCAAGGTTCCACAGGCTGGCGCAGTCGATTTCGTAGATGTCACAGGCGCTGCGGGTGATCAGCTCGGCGGCTTCTTGCAGGGAATTGCCGGTGCTGTAGCGCTGGCGGGTCAGCAGCAGGATCAAGTCTTGCTGGGCGCGCACGCGGTCCAGGTGCAGGAGCTGCTCCTGTTGGGCACGCTGATTGAGTTCCAGGGCGATCTGCAAGCGCGAGTTCTGGGTTTCGAGGTCCAGCGCCGGCAGCAGCGGATCGCCTTCGAACATGCCATCGACCACCAGCAGGTAGCCGCGCAGCAGGTGTCGATTGTGTTGTTTGTAGGCTTCGCCCAGTTCCAGCAGGCTCAGGGTGCCTGCGGCGGTGTGCAAGGTGTAGCGGATCAGGTAATGCGGGCTTTCGGTGAGTTGGTGCTGGACCGCGTCATGCAGCTGATAGCGCGCTTCGGGCTCCATCAGGCTGGCATAGGGCGAACCGACCAACGCACAGAGTTCCACCGCGGGCAGGCCGAACTGTCGCTCGCAATTGGGATCGAGAAACAGCAGCGCCCAGCTGGGTTCATTCAGCCGTTCGAAACGCAGCATGCCGAGCCGCGAGGGCACCGGCAACTGCGTCACTACCTCGGCCACCATACGGCTGGCGGCATCGGGTTGGCTTTTCATGGAGGGTAACTCGCTTCGAATGTGCTGATCGCGCCGGGCTCTCGCCCTCTTTACTGTTGCCTGCGGCAAGGTTGCATCATTGCGACACCGACTGACAAGAGACATGAAGGCCAAGTGCTATAAGAATATGTCGGCCGGCGTGAACATTTCTTCAGTAATGGCTGAAAACTAACGTATTTCGCTGGAAAAAGCGTTGGGGCTGATCGCCAGCAAGCTGGCTCCTACAGGGGAGGTGGGGTAATTCTCGATCTGCGGGGCGACACCGGACCTGTGGGAGCCTGGCTTGCCAGCGATGGCGGCCTGAAGGGTGGCGCTGAGTTTGAGGTCGCTCTCGCCAGCAAGCTTGCTCCTACAGAGGTTTGCGTGATTTCTCGATCTGCGGGGCGGCACCGGACCTGTAGGAGCCTGGCTTGCCAGCGATGGCGGCCTGAGGGGCGGCGCAAAATTTGAGGCCGCGATCGCCAACAAGCCGTCTCCTACAGGGGAGGTGGGGTAATTCTCGATCTGCGGTGCGACACCGGACCTGTGGGAGCCTGGCTTGCCAGCGAAGGCGATCTGAAGGGCGGCGCAAAATTCGGGGCCGCTATCGCCAGCAAGCCGGCTCCTACAGAGGTTTGCGTGATTTCTCGATCTGCGGGGCGGCACCGGACCTGTAGGAGCCTGGCTTGCCAGCGATGGCGGCCTGAGGGGCGGCGCAAAATTTGAGGCCGCGATCGCCAACAAGCCGGCTCCTACAGGGGAGGTGGGGTAATTCTCGATCTGCGGGGCGACACCGGACCTGTAGGAGCCTGGCTTGCCAGCGATGGCGGCCTGAGGGGCGGCGCAAAATTTGAGGCCGCGATCGCCAACAAGCCGGCTCCTACAGGGGAGGTGGGGTAATTCTCGATCTGCGGGGCGACACCGGACCTGTAGGAGCCTGGCTTGCCAGCGATGGCGGCCTGAAGAGCGGCGCAGAGTTTGAGGTCGCTATCGCCAGCAAGCTGGCTCCTACAGGGGATCGCGTAGGTTCTGTAGGAGCCGGCTTGCTGGCGATGTTTTCGGCATCAGCGCAATGTAATGCTCGTCGACTGTAAAAGTTTGCCGTCGCGGTCGTAATAACTGACGCGGATCTGTTCCGGCTCAACGATCAGGTGCGCGAAATTGTCCTGGCTGATGACCTGGCTGGTCAGTTCATGCCGATAATCTCCGGCGGCAGTCCGCACCAATGGCTGATCGAGGATGAAGGTCGAGGCCTTGGCGTAGGGCAGCAGTTTGCTGTTGCACAGCGGCGAGGAGACGATGGTGTGCACTTCGAAGTCCGGGTCTTCGCTGTGGGTCAATCGACTGGTCAGGGAGCCGTGCACATCACCGGACACGAAGAACACGTTCTTGATGCGGCGTGTACGAATGGTCTCCAGCAACCGTAGTCGTTGCTCCGGAAAGGCTTTCCAGGCGTCATCGCCCAGGCGTTTTCGGTCGGGGTAGAACATCACGCTGGTGACCACGAATTTGACCCGGGCCGGGCTGTGGATCAGCCATTCGCACAGGGCTTGCTCCTGCTCTTCGTCGAGAATGCGCCGGTCGCCGGCCGACAGGTTGCGTCGGGTTCGGCTGTCGGTGACAAACCATTCGATATCCCCGTTGGTGAATTGATACCAATAGCGTTTCAGGGGGTGACGGATGTTTCCATCTTCAAGCAACTCATGGGCCGGGCTATGGCTGGCTTGATATAACTCATAAGCGGCGATGGCATTGTTATAGAGAAGGTCATCGTTTTTGTTTTTGTTGGCGGGCCAGTTATCTTCGATTTCATGGTCGTCAAGGATCATGTAAGTCGGCGTGCCGGACATCAACTTTGAAATGTGCGGCTGGGAAAAAGCCATGCGGTACTTGCTGAGTATTTCTTTATATTCCCGATCAGGGGCGATGATGTTCAAGTCATCGATATAGACTTGGTCGCCGGTCATCAACAGGGCGCTGATGGGCGTTTCGGCGCGCTGCGCCAGGTTCGTGATGGAGGCAAAGATCCGGTCGCCCATATGCGGGAACGAAGGTGCGCCGACCGTCATCCGCAGGTAACGGCATGACCCGACGATGTAAGCCCGTGGCGCTGCGGGATTGCCGGACTGGGTGCTGAAACGGTAGACGTGCCTGGGCCATTGCAGCGGCAGTTCCTGAACCGTCTCCACGGTGTGCACGGGGCTCATGGGGCTGAACCAGCCTGCCTGGTATTCGTACTCTGTATCGGTGGCGAGATCGTTGAGGGCAAAGACGTCGCACATGTCTCGCGTGCTTGTCAGTTGTTTGAATATTGCTTTGGACCACGGCGTATCACCGCTGCGTCGATAACGAATTCCACCAAACGCCAAAGTGTCTTCTTGTAACTCGCCACGTAAAAAAATACGGGTATGTTGAGTTGTAGTGTGGCCAATAATCGGGCCGACGGTAGGTTTAAACATATTCGAATCCATTCGAAGGGGTATTAACTGAATAAGTAAGCCAACTAAACCTTTAGTTAGTCATTTGTATAACCAAGCCTAGTGGGAGGCCGGCAAAAAATATCGTGCCGAAGTGGATTCGAGTTGTGGGCTAACTCAACCACGAACGTAGGAAAGTGACTTTCTTCAAGTCAAAAAAAGCCCCGCCAAATTGGCGGGGTTGAGGTACGAGCGTGGCGCTCGGAAAACGTGAAACGCGAACGGCCCTCCGGTGAAGGAGGGCCGGCCGGTGTTACAGCAAGATGGTGCGGATGTCCGCCAGCAGGCTGCTCAGACGCTGGGTGAAGCGTGCAGCAGCGGCGCCGTTGATCACACGGTGATCGTAGGACAGCGACAGCGGCAGCATCAGTTTCGGCTGGAAGGCTTTGCCGTCCCAGACTGGCTGGATGGTTGCCTTGGAAACACCGAGGATCGCCACTTCCGGCGCGTTGACGATCGGCGTGAAGCCGGTGCCGCCAATGTGGCCGAGGCTGGAAATGGTGAAGCAGGCGCCTTGCATGTCGTCAGCGGTGAGCTTCTTGTCGCGGGCTTTGGCAGCCAGCGCAGCGGCTTCGGCTGCCAGTTGCAACAGGCTCTTCTGGTCGACGTTCTTGATGACCGGTACCAGCAGGCCTTCAGGGGTGTCGACGGCGAAGCCGATGTTCACGTACTTCTTGCGGATGATCGCCTTGCCGCTTGGTGCCAGCGAACTGTTGAAGTCCGGCAGTTCCTTGAGCATGTGCGCGCAGGATTTGAGCAGCAGCGGCAGGATGGTCAGCTTGACGCCGGCCTTCTCTGCAACGGCTTTCTGAGCGATACGGAACGCTTCCAGCTCGGTGATATCAGCCGAATCGAATTGAGTCACGTGCGGGATGTTCAACCAGCTGCGGTGCAGGCTCGACGCGCCGATTTGCATCAGGCGAGTCATCGGCACTTCTTCGGTTTCACCGAAGCGGCTGAAGTCCACGACCGGAATCGGCGGGATGCCCGCGCCACCGGTTGCGCCGGCAGCAGCGGCCGGTGCTTCCTTGGCCTTCTGCATCATGGCTTTGACGTAAACCTGCACGTCTTCTTTCAGCACACGACCGTGCGGACCGCTTGGGCTGACCGCGCTCAGCTCGACGCCGAATTCGCGGGCCAGTTGGCGTACTGCAGGGCCTGCGTGAACCTTGGCGCCCGATTTGGCCGGGGCCGCCGCAGGTGCTGGAGCAGCAGGAGCAGCGGCGGCTGGCGCAGGAGCGCTCGGTGCCGTAGCGGCTGGAGCCGACGCCGCAGCCGGGGCAGCAGCAGGCGCAGCGCCTTTGACTTTCAGCTTCAGGATCAGGTCGCCGGTACCGACTTCGTCATCCAGCTTGATGGAAATGCTTTCCACCACGCCAGCGGCAGGCGATGGGATTTCCATGCTCGCCTTGTCGGATTCCAGGGTGATCAGCGACTGGTCGGCGGCGACGGTGTCACCGGCCTTGACCAGTACTTCGATGATCTTGGCCTTGCCCGCCGAACCGATGTCCGGGACGTGAATGTCCTGAACGCTGTCGGCAACCGGTGCGGCCGGGGCGGCAGCGGCTGGCGCAGGTGCAGCGGCAGGAGCAGCCGCCTGAGCTGGCGCGGCAGCAGCCGGTGCCGCAGCACCTGCCACTTCCAGGTCCAGAATCAGGTCGCCGGTGCCGACTTCGTCGTTGAGCTTGACGCTGATGGCTTTGATCACGCCAGCGGCAGGCGATGGAATTTCCATGCTCGCCTTGTCGGATTCCAGGGTGATCAGCGACTGATCAGCCTCGACAGTGTCGCCGACCTTGACCTGGATCTCGATGATCTGGGCCTTGCCCGCCGAACCGATGTCCGGCACGTGCACTTGCTGAACCGAAGCGGCAGCTGGCGCAGCAGCAGGAGCGGCCGGCGCTGGAGCAGCGGCCGGTTTCTCTGCGGCTTTGGCTGCAGGCGCGGCAGCCGCAGGAGC
>NZ_AKJI01000023.1:0-99348 GCF_000282415.1 Pseudomonas sp. GM60 | reverse complement strand
CAAGCCCGCTCCCACATTGGAATGCGTTTCCCCTGTGGGAGCGGGCTTGCTCGCGAAGGCGGCATCCCTGCCACCGCAAAGCTTAAGTTCAGCCCTTACCCTTGGTCCGAGTCATATTCGGCCCACCATTCTTCTCAAGATGCTCAATGATGATCCCCGCCACATTCTTCCCGGTGGTGGTTTCAATCCCTTCCAGCCCCGGCGACGAATTCACTTCCATCACCAACGGCCCGTGATTCGAACGCAGAATATCCACACCCGCCACCGCCAGCCCCATCACCTTCGCAGCGCGTAATGCAGTCATGCGTTCTTCCGGCGTGATCTTGATCAGGCTGGCGCTGCCACCGCGATGCAGGTTGGAGCGAAACTCCCCAGGCTTGGCCTGACGCTTCATCGCTGCAATCACCTTGTCGCCGACCACGAAGCAGCGAATGTCCGCACCGCCGGCTTCCTTGATGTACTCCTGAACCATGATGTTCTGCTTGAGGCCCATGAACGCCTCGATCACCGATTCCGCCGCCGTCGCGGTTTCGCACAGCACCACGCCGATGCCCTGGGTGCCTTCCAGCACCTTGATCACCAGCGGCGCGCCGTTGACCATGTCGATCAGGTCGGGGATGTCATCCGGAGAGTGGGCAAACCCGGTGACTGGCAAACCGATCCCGCGGCGCGAGAGCAATTGCAGCGAACGCAGTTTGTCCCGCGAGCGGGCAATGGCCACCGATTCGTTAAGCGGGAACACCCCCATCATTTCAAACTGACGCAGCACCGCGCAGCCATAGAACGTTACCGACGCACCGATCCGGGGGATCACCGCGTCGAAACCTTCCAGCGGCTTGCCGCGGTAGTGGATCTGCGGCTTGTGGCTGGCAATGTTCATGTAGGCGCGCAGGGTGTCGATCACCACCATTTCATGGCCACGCTCGGTACCGGCTTCGACCAGACGACGAGTGGAATACAGACGCGGGTTCCGCGACAGCACAGCGATCTTCATGCAACACCTGTGGAGGAGGTAGATACCGGGAACACCGGCTTGTCTTGTACATATTTAATGCCCGGATTGACCACCAGTTGGCCGTCGATCAGGGCTTTGGAACCGAGAAGCAGGCGATAACGCATGGACTTGCGGCAGGCGAGGGTGAACTCGACCCGCCAGACCCGATCACCGAGGGCCAGGGTAGTGCTGACCACGTAACGCTTCTGCGCCTGGCCGTTGGAGCTTTTGATGGATTTCATCGTCACCAGTGGTGCTTCACAGCGCCGGTGTCGCAACTGCACTACCGTGCCCAGGTGCGCGGTGAAACGCACCCACTGTTCGCCGTCGCGCTCGAACGGTTCGATGTCAGTGGCATGCAGGCTGGAGGTGCTGGCACCGGTGTCGATTTTTGCCCGCAGGCCCGCGACTCCCAAACCCGGGAGCGCCACCCACTCGCGCAGACCGACAACGGTCAAATGGTCAAATGTCTTCAAAGGTACTCAACCGGTGGATACCGCTGGGGCCGCACGCGGCCGGATTCGCGGTATTCACGCAGAATAATGGTTAAAAGGCGACAGATATCTACAGCCCGGAATTCCACCCCTGCAAGCGAGGTGTGGCGTGCGCATTGTAGTACGGGTCGGTGGAAATCCTGGCACGACAGAAACGGTAGTACAGTTCACCAATATTTCAGAATGAGGAAATTCCATGGCACAAAAAAGCGAAGAGGACGACAAGGTCCGTCTCGATAAGTGGTTGTGGGCCGCGCGTTTTTATAAGACACGTGCCTTGGCGAAAGCGGCGATTGAAAGTGGCAAGGTGCATTGCCGGGGTGAGCGTTGCAAGCCGGGCAAAGAGCCGCGGATCGGCGACGAGTTTCAGATTCGCGCAGGGTTCGAAGAGCGCACGGTGGTAGTCCAGGCGTTATCGATCGTGCGCCGTGGTGCGCCGGAAGCTCAGACCTTGTACGCCGAAACTGAAGCCAGCATCGCCAAGCGCGAAGCGGCTGCGGCGATGCGCAAGGCGGGCTCGCTGGGCGTGAGCACTGACGGCAAACCAAGCAAGAAGCAGCGGCGGGATCTGTTTAAATTTCGTGGGAGCAGCAACGACGAGTGAGTCGGTTGTTTCTGCGTTGTCTGGGCTGACGCTATCGCTGGCAAGCCAGCTCCTACAGGAGATTGCGTTACGTTTGAACGACGCGGTCACTGTAGGAGCTGGCTTGCCGGCGATCGAGTGCGCAGCACTCGCCCTCCAACGAAAAAATCGGGCGCTACGCACCATATTTCTCCGACGACTAGCATCCCCCAACCACCGCATCGAACGGTCGCAGACTTGCAATTACCCGAGTGCGCAGCCATATCGGGTGAATCGCCAGCGGCGAATCGAGTGGATGGAAAGCCACTCGTCGAAAATCGCACACAGCCTCTGACCTGTAGGCCATAACCAGAAGGCCAGCAGCGCCAGCGGCACAAAATTGCACAACGCCGCCGGCGGACGTTCCACCTTGCTTGGAACAAAACCGGATTGTTCATAAAATGCCTCCCATGGCTGAACAGTGCGCACCAAAACGGTGCTACAGAGGCGCGATTTTCTCGTTTGTAACCTTTTTATCATTTACTTCAGATACCCAGACCTATGACCGATCTACCGGATACCGACTACACCCAACGCTTCATCTTCGATGACAGCGACACCCGCGGCGAGCTGGTTTCGTTGGAGCGCAGCTACGCCGAGGTCCTTGCCAAACACCCGTATCCGGAGCCGGTCGCGCAACTGCTTGGCGAACTGATGGCCGCGGCATCGTTGCTGGTCGGCACCTTGAAGTTTGATGGTCTGCTGATTCTTCAGGCGCGGTCCGACGGCCCGATCCCGTTGCTGATGATCGAATGCTCCAGCGAACGTGACATCCGTGGTCTGGCCCGTTACGAGGCCGACCAGATCGCCCCCGACGCCACCCTCGCCGACCTGATGCCAAACGGCGTATTGGCGCTGACCGTCGACCCGACCGTGGGCCAGCGTTATCAGGGTATCGTCGACCTGGATGGCGAAACCCTCTCGGAATGCTTCACTAACTACTTCGTGATGTCGCAACAGGTGGGCACACGTTTCTGGCTGTACGCCGATGGCCGTCGCGCCCGCGGCCTGTTGCTGCAGCAACTGCCCGCCGATCGCCTGAAAGACGAAGAAGAACGCGCCGCCAGCTGGCAGCACATCACCGCGCTGGGCAGTACCCTGACCGCCGATGAATTGCTCGGCCTGGACAACGAAACCGTGCTCCATCGCCTCTACCACGAAGAGCAGGTCCGGCTGTTCGATGTGCAGAAATTGCGCTTCCGTTGCAGCTGCTCGCGCGAACGTTCTGCCAATGCTCTGGTCAGTTTGGGTCTGGAAGATGCGCAGAGCCTGGTCGTCGAACACGGTGGCAACATCGAGGTCGACTGTCAGTTCTGCAATGAACGTTACCTGTTCGACGCCGCCGATATCGTTCAATTATTCGCCGGTGCGGGCGTCGACACGCCGTCAGATACCCGTCACTAAAACGGTTCAGCGCAGGTAAATTCACTGGAAAGTGCCGGAATAACGCCGTTACGACGGGAGGGCCCTACTTTTTTTGGGCGTTTCTGGCATAATCCGGCCCACTTTTTTCGCGGTAGTAGTGCACGACTTTCTACTACAAAACGTTTGGAGCACTCGGCCACTGGCCGACGGGGAACCTCATGACGCAAGCCAATAACGCCGTGTACACCGATCTGAGTGTTGATGATCTGGTTAAAGAAGCCCTGAATCGCGGTGAAGGCGAGCTTGCCGATACCGGCGCGCTGGTTGTTCGCACCGGTCACCGTACCGGTCGCTCGCCAGTCGATCGTTTCATCGTTGAAGAGCCGACCACCCAGGCCGCTATCGCCTGGGGCCCGATCAACCGCAAGTTCCCGGCCGACAAGTTCGATGCCCTGTGGGCTCGCGTCGAGGCGTTCAACAACGCGCAAGATCATTTCGTTTCCCACGTGCATGTAGGCGCGGCCGAAGATCACTACCTGGCCGTGAAGATGACCACCCAGACTGCCTGGCAGAACCTGTTCGGTCGTTGCCTGTTCATCAACCCGGCCCAGTACAACCCGGCGGGTCGTGCTGAGTGGCAAGTGCTCAACGTTGCCAACTTCGAGTGCGTGCCAGAGCGTGACGGCACCAACTCCGACGGTTGCGTGATTATCAACTTCGCACAGAAGAAAGTGCTGATCGCCGGCATGCGTTACGCCGGTGAAATGAAGAAAGCCATGTTCTCGGTGCAGAACTTCCTGCTGCCGGCCGCTGACGTACTGCCGATGCACTGCGCCGCCAACATCGGCGAAGCGGGCGACGTGACCCTGTTCTTCGGCCTGTCCGGCACCGGTAAAACCACCCTGTCGGCCGACGAAAGCCGTTACCTGATCGGTGACGACGAACACGGCTGGGGCGAAGGCGTTGTCTTCAACATCGAAGGCGGTTGCTATGCCAAGTGCATCGACCTGTCCGAGAAGAACGAGCCGGTCATCTGGAAAGCCATCAAGCACGGCGCAGTCCTGGAAAACGTCGTGATCGACGACGCCAAGCACGCCGACTACGCCGATGTCAGCCTGACCCAGAACAGCCGCGCCGCCTACCCGCTGGAGCACGTTGCCAAGCGTTCCGAGAAGAACCTCGGTGGCGAGCCAAACGCTGTGATCTTCCTGACCTGCGACCTGACCGGCGTACTGCCACCAGTGTCGATCCTCAGCGAAGAACAAGCGGCCTACCACTTCCTGTCCGGCTACACCGCACTGGTGGGCTCGACCGAAATGGGTTCCGGCAGCGGCATCAAGTCGACCTTCTCCACCTGCTTCGGCGCACCGTTCTTCCCGCGTCCGGCCGGCGAATACGCAGAGCTGCTGATCAAGCGCATCCGCGGCTTCGGCTCCAAGGTCTACCTGGTCAACACCGGCTGGACCGGCGGCGGCTATGGCGTCGGCAAACGCTTCAACATCCCGACCACTCGCGGCGTCATCGCTGCGATCCAGAGCGGCGCGTTGATCGGTGCTGAAACCGAACACCTCGACACCATCAACCTCGACGTGCCACTGGCCGTACCGGGCGTTGAAACTGGCCTGTTGAACCCACGTAACACCTGGGCTGACAAGGCTGCTTACGATGAAGCGGCTAAAGCACTGGCCGGGTTGTTCGTTGAGAACTTCAAGAAGTTCGAAGTGAGCGACGCGATCAAGGCTGCTGGGCCGAAGTTGTAAGATTGGTTTGATGTAATGAAAAAGCCGCCCTTTGGGGCGGCTTTTTTGTGGCTCACGCATTACCTGTAGGAGCCAGCTTGCTGGCGATAAACTCAAGTGCGCCGCGTTTATCCAGACAGCACGCGTTATCGTTAAGGGCCATCGCCAGCAAGCTGGCTCCTACAGGTATTGGATTCCGTAAGGTGCCTTTTTTGTGAGGGCGGCTCAGGTTTTCAGGTGCAAAAAGAACGCGCCCACCAACACCAGAACCACGCCAAGTACCTGTAACTTTGCCAGCCTTTCCTTGAAAAATACGTACCCCAGAATCGCCGCAATCCCTCCAGACAACGTACTGATCACGGTCACCACCGAAACCGATCCTGCCACCGCGCCCCAGGCGAACGAAGAAAACCCACCCAGGTTCATCAAGCTGGCGCCGGTCAGCGTCATGCAGTTTTTCAACGGTGGAATTTTCAGCCCGTCCTCGATCCTCAGGACGATAACCACCAGCACGATCAGACCAACCAGATAGGCGAGCCAAAGCATCGTTACCGGACCAAGTACCGGAAGCACGAAGTGGCCTTGCAGCCAGAAACTGGTGCCGTAAAAAACGGCGGCCAGCAGCGCATAGGCAATCGAACTGCTGGCTTGAGTGGTGTGTGGGATTTTCGAGTCGGAATGAATGCTGGAGAGAATCACCCCGATCACGCA
This sequence comes from Pseudomonas sp. GM60, assembly GCF_000282415.1. Classification (NCBI taxonomy): domain Bacteria; kingdom Pseudomonadati; phylum Pseudomonadota; class Gammaproteobacteria; order Pseudomonadales; family Pseudomonadaceae; genus Pseudomonas; species Pseudomonas sp. GM60. The sequence goes on along the minus strand of NZ_AKJI01000023.1, from coordinate 93,423 downwards.
CAGAGCAATGCAAAGCAGCTGAATCAGGCTGATCTGCTCACCTCCGGCCCAGGACAGCAACGTCGTCACAACGCCATAAGAAGTTACCAGCGGCGCAACGATGGACGCTTTACCGAGGGCAAAGGCTTTGGACAACGCGAGGGCACCAGACACCGTCAGCACGGCGGCGACAACGCCGAACAGCCAGACAGTGAGTGACGCCGACATCGACTTAAGGATGAACGCGGGGAAGGCGACCAACAGCAGGCTCATGATGCTGAACCCCAGCGCCTGACCGAAATACACCGCGCGTTTTACGCCCACTGCGCGGGCATTCAAACCCACCAGAAAATCCGTGCCGCCCCACAGTAAGGCGGCGAGTAAACCCATCAGTACGTCCACGCTATGTCCTTATAGGTGTGTGCTGCGGACGTTAGAAGCCTTCCAGCGTCTGAGTGTCCCAGCGTCGGGCCTTAATGGCCTGGTAGAGCATGCCGATGGTAAGCGGGACTTTGTCGCCACGCCCCTTGGCCCTGCGTTTGAGGAAGACATCGTAGCCTTCGGGTTGGAAGTAGCGATAGGCGTCGTAATCGATGAGGTCGATGGCGAACTGTTCTTCCAGTGCTTCCATCAGGTTTTGAGCATCGGCACCGTCGCAGCCCAGGTCGAAGTTGATCGAGGTGGTGAGGCTGATGGTTTTGCGTTCGGGCAGGCCGAGTTCCTCGTGCAGCAGCTGCATGAGCAGGTGCATGGTTTGGTCGTCGGGGAAATTGGAGGCGAGGTTCATTTGGGGACGTCCGGTTGGGCTTGGGCGGATCTTATTGGTCGTCAGGTTTGGTGGGAAGGGCATGAGCAGATTGTGACGGATTGTCTTCCCGGTATTTGGCGAGCACTCCCTCTCGCGCAGGAAGTGGAGTGAGGATGTCCTCTGGCGACGTGTCGAATCCTGCGAGGCGCAGGCAAGCCGGCTCCCACAAGGGTGCGGCTTACCTGTTAGCGCTTAGCGTCAGGCAGGCGCTTTCCAGCCCATCATGCGTTGTTGGGCGACTTTTAGCAGGTCGCAGCCGTCTTGGGTCAGTAGGTAGAGCGCGTGGGTGATGTGGGGGATGTCTTCTAGATCGCCTTGCTCGAAGGATTGGCAATGCAGGGTTCGGAGTAGTTCGCTGGAGGCTCGGATGCGCTGGAGGGCGGCTTCGAGGATGTCTTGCGGGTTGGCTTCTGTGTCGATGATCAGGGGTGGGGAATCGGTGAGGTTGGTTTGGAGTGGGCGGTAGCGATCGGTGAGCGGGTTCCAGGTATTCATTTGAATTTTCTCTTTTATGTAGCTGAAGACCCGCCACTATCGTGACCAAACGATGGGTGGCGGACTGTGTTCAGGTTGGTCAACCAGGGAGAGAAAACCCGGGTACGCAGAAGCGTCCCAAACACAGCCGCCATAAAGCGTGCCGACACAAAAGAAGTCGGCAGCATACAAGGGCATGCATAAGTTTTCTCTCAAATTCAGGTGACCAAACCTGAGTCGCTGAATTGGCAGCGACGGTCCGACTATAGATTCGAGCCACCGGTTGGCGATAGGCGACAAGGTGTCTTGTGTTGTAGGACCGGGATGAAGCTTTGATAGGGCGTTGCCTACGGACTTATCTTTTGCGTAATTTTTCGCGTTTGACTGCCATCAGTTGTCTGGCTTCTTCGTCGGGAATGCTTGGGCGTGGGTCGTCGAGACTGGCTTGTACCTGTGCTCTGAACCATGCGTCGTAGGCTGCTTTTTCTCGAGATGATTGGGTTTCGGGGATTTTGGTTTTCATCAGATTCACCGCGTTATCGTTCTTCGCGGGCAAGCCTCGCTCCTACAGGGAGGGGGTGGTGGGCATTAGCCGGCGGTGAGTTTTGGGAGGCGTTGGCGGGCGATGTCGAGGAGTTCGTTGCCGTCCTGGGTCAACAGGTAGAGGGCGTTGACGATGTTGGGGATGTCGCTTGCGTCTGCCTGTTTGAAGCACAGGCAATACAGGGTTTCGAGCAGGTCGCTGGCGGCGTGGATGCGTTGGCGGGCGGCGTCGAGGATTTCGTGTGGGTCGGCCTCGGTGTCGATGACCAGGACCGGGGTGTCGCTGTAGCTGCTTTTGAGGGGGCGGTAGCGGTCTTGCATCGGGGGCAGTCCTTTGGGAAGTCGGGCAGGCCGACACACTGTTTCAGCCGCGCCGAAAACTATGAAGGGGACGGCGTGCTGCGGCAATACAGCCGCAATCGACAGAATGTGTAGGGGATTTACTGGTCTTCGGGCATTGGCCCTACGCGTTTCCCGAGGTTTTTTTGATCGAAACCCCTACTGGTGAAATTTCCTACGTGTTTATCAGGCGCGACGCAGTAAACCTCTGTATGGTGCGCGCCAGAATCTGTAGGGCATTTCGAAAATGCCTGGTTGGGCACTTAAAGGGAATTAGGTATGCAGTGGCTACGTATGGCCTCGGTTTTGTTGTTGTGGGCGGGTGTTTGTCGTTTGACGGGCGCAGCCGACGCTGGCAGTTCGATGATGCTTGCCAACATGGCCCGCACCGGTTGGCCGGACGCCCTCACCACTCAGGCGAACATGGACACCGCGTCTCGTGCGGAGGTGTTGATGTTCGGCAAGGCGTTGCTGGCCAGCGAATCGCTGGACGAGCAAGGGCTGAAACAGCGTCTGGGCGTGCAGGCAGTGAAGCTCAAGTCTGTGCGACAAGTGCGTGACGGGTTGTGGGATCGGTTGCTGACCACCTACCGCAACGCCAGTCAGAACTGCGACGGCGAACCGTTCTGCCCGCGTGTGCGAAGCGTCGCTGATTTGCGTCAGTTGGCGGCGGCGTTCACCGGCGAAATCAGCCCGGCCCATGCGGTGTGGGCGAGCAAGAGCCAGGTGTTTCATGAGCAGATGTTGAATGAACAGCTGCGGGTGGCGGTGTTGGTGCCCTGAAGGGATCAACCATGATTTTTTGGTGAGGCTGCAGGCCTCATCGCTGGCAAGCCAGCTCCTACAAAGGGCAGGTGCGCCTATAAAATCGCTGTCCGCCGAAGCCCAACTGTAGGAGCTGGCTTGCCAGCGATGGCGATCTACCGGTCGCCATTTTCCTCAAGCCCCGCCATCCCCCCCGCGCTATCCGCTGTATCATCCCGTATCGTTTTTGCCCCCGACCTTTTCTCGACTCGCTGCGATCACCGGCTAGGCTTTGGGCTTCGCAGCGGTCAACGGAGTGACAGCTTATGCACAACACCCTGGAACAGGTTTTCGGTTATCCACAGTTTCGACCCGGCCAGGAGGCGGTGGTCAGCGCGGTGATGGCCGGGCGCTCGGCGGCGGCGATTTTCCCCACGGGTTCAGGCAAGTCCCTGTGTTACCAGATGTCAGCGGTGTTGCTGCCGCACCTGACGCTGGTGGTCTCGCCGCTGCTCGCGTTGATGCAGGATCAATTGGCGTTTTTGCAGCGCCATGGCATTTCGGCAGGCAGTATCGATTCGGCTCAAAGCCGCGATGACGCGGGTGACGTGATGGCTCGCGCCAAGTCCGGCGAATTGAAGATTTTGATGATTTCCGTGGAGCGCCTGAAGAACGAGCGCTTCCGCAATTTCTTGCAGCAAGTGCCCATCTCGCTGCTGGTGGTGGACGAGGCGCATTGCATCTCGGAGTGGGGTCATAACTTCCGCCCCGACTACCTCAAACTCCCGGATTACCAGCGTCAGTTCAACATTCCTCAAGCGTTGCTGCTGACCGCCACCGCGACCCCGAAAGTGATCGCCGACATGGAGGCGAAATTCGCCATTGCCCCCCAGGATGTGGTGACCACCGGTTTCTACCGGCCGAACCTCAACTTGTTGGTGGAACCGGTGCGTGGTCAGGACAAACGGCGACGCTTGGTCGAATGGATGAGCGAGCGTCCCAACCAGCCGAGCATCGTCTACGTCACGCTGCAGAAAACCGCTGAACACATCGCCGAACACTTGGATCGCAACGGTATTCAGGCCGAGGCCTATCACGCCGGTTTACCCCACGAACAACGTGAAGCCATTCAGAAACGATTCATGGGCGGCCAGTCCAATTGCATCGTCGCCACCATCGCCTTCGGCATGGGCATCGACAAGAGTGACATACGCAACGTGGTGCATTTCGACCTGCCCAAATCCATCGAAAACTACAGCCAGGAAATCGGTCGCGCCGGGCGTGACGGGCAGCCATCGGACTGCCTGGTACTGGCCAACCGCGACAGCCTCAACGTGCTGGAAAACTTCGTCTACGGCGACACGCCGGAGCTGGAAGGCATCCGTCATGTGCTCGACGAATTGCAAGCCGCCGTGCCCGAGGGGCATTGGGAGTTTCTGCTAGGGCCGTTGGCCGATCAGAGCAACATTCGCCAGTTGCCGCTCAAGACCTTGCTGGTGCAATTGGAGCTGCGCGGGATCATCGCCCCGCGTTACGCCTATTACGCTGAATATCGCTTCAAGTATTTGCTGGAGCCGGAAGACTTGCTGGCCCGCTTCGAGGGCGAGCGCAAGGATTTCGTCGCGGCCATCATCCAGACCTCCAGCCGCGCGCGGACCTGGGCGACGGTGAATTTCGATGCGCTGTACGAGCAGCATCAAGCCGAGCGCAATCGGGTGGTCAAGGCGTTGGATTACTTCCAGGAAAAGGGTTGGGTCGAGCTGGAAAGCAAGCAGATGACCGAGGTCTACAGCCTGCTGCAAACGGCATTCGACATTCAGGCGCTGAGTGCCGAACTGCATGATTGTTTCACCCGGCATGAACGCACCGAGATTGCGCGGATTCACGCCATGCTGGACCTGTTCGCCACTGACCACTGCCTGGGTAATCGCCTGGCCGAATACTTCGGTGACGAAAACTCGCCGCAGCGGTGCGGGCATTGTTCGGTGTGTCACGGGCATGTGGCGCGGCTGCCCGCACCGCCGGAGTTGCCGACGCTTGTGGATAAAAACTTCGAGGCGCTGTGTGGTGGTTTTATCCACAGGCACGAGCAGCACACCGGCAGCATTCCTCCCGCTGAGCGGGTGACACGGTTTCTGTGCGGGATCAGCGTGCCGCTGTTCACCAAGCTCAAGGCTCGGTCGATTCCGGGGTTTGCGGCGCTGGAAGAGTATCCGTATGGCGAAGTACGGACTTGGGTTGAGCAACACCTCTCAGGCTGACCCGTACCTTTGTAGGAGCCGGCTTGCTGGCGATTAGGCCATCAGCCATTGCGATGACCTTGAGGACGCCTTCGCGGGCAAGCCTCGCTCCTACAGGGATGTCAGTGTCTGGCGGACGTGCATCCATCCGCTGAATGTCCCCCATCACAGGAATAAATTTCAAAAAAGCCGGGTGGCTGACTATGGTGGGGTCTGTCTTTGGATCGCCAATAAGAGAACAACAATGAGCCAGACACCGTTCAACATTCAGCGCGCTGCCGTCATCGGTGCGGGTACCATGGGCCGTGGCATTGTCATGTGCCTGGCGAATGCCGGGGTGCCGGTGCAGTGGGTCGATAACAATCCGCAGATGCTTGAGCAGGCACTGGCCACCGTGGCTCAGACCTATGCGCACAACGTGCGGCAAGGACGGATTGATCAGTCTGAAGCGGATGCGCGCATTGCACGGGTCACGGCGGCTGCCGATTATGCAGCGATCCGCGAGGTCGATCTGGTGATCGAAGCGGTTTACGAAAACCTCGAGCTCAAGCAGAGAATCTTCCGCGAGCTGGATGGCCTGCTCAAGCCCGAAGCCATATTGGCCAGCAACACGTCGGCGCTGGATATCGACGCCATTGCTGCGGCCACCCGCCGCCCGAAACAAGTCCTGGGCCTGCACTTCTTCAGCCCGGCGCACATCATGAAACTGCTGGAAATCGTTCGTGGCGCACAGACTTCACCGGCGGTGCTGGAAGCCGCGCTGGACCTGGGCAAGCGCATGGGCAAGGTCAGCGTGGTGTCGGGCAACTGCGAGGGCTTCATTGGCAACCGCATGCTCAAAACCTACGTGCTGGAAGCACGCAAGATGCTGCTTGAAGGCGCTTATCCCTATCAGGTGGATGCGGCGTTGCAGGGGTTCGGTTTCGCCATGGGGCCGTTCCGCATGTACGACGTGGTTGGTATCGACCTCGAATGGCGGGCTCGGGAGCTGGCGGGCAAGGGGCAGGATGCGCCACAGGTTCAAGTGGATAACCGTCTGTGCGAACTGGGCCGTTTCGGGCAGAAGAGTGGCAACGGCTATTACCACTACGAAGCGGGCAGTCGCCAGGCTGAGCACGATGTGCAGGTGGATGCGCTGGTGCTGGAGGTCAGCGAAGGATTGGGTTTCCAGCGTCGCGAGATCGGGCCTGAGGAAATTCTGGAGCGCTGCTTGCTGGCACTGGTCAACGAGGGCGCGAAGATTCTTCAGGAAGGGATTGCGGCGTCAGCGCATGACATCGATCTGGTGTATCTCAACGGTTATGGCTTCCCAGCGGACAAGGGCGGGCCGATGGCCTGGGCGGATCAACAGGGGTTGGCGGATATTCATCAGCGGCTACTGCAGCTGGAAACCAAACAGGGTGATCACTGGCAGCCGGCGCGGTTGATTGGGGAGTTGGCGGCGGTGGGCACGGGGTTTGGTGATAGGTAAGTGGTGTATTGACCGTGGTGGCGCCATCGCTGGCAAGCCAGCTCCTACAAGGTCCTCGCTATCCTGTAGAGCTGGCTTGCCAGCGATGATAGCGACACGGTCTACTGGCCATCCAACTTCAGGAACCGACGCTGATGTCCCAACGCACCGACTACCCGCACTTCCAGCCCATCACCACGCGCTGGCACGACAACGATGCCTACGGTCACGTCAACAACGTCACCTACTACAGCTTCTTCGACACGGCGGTGAACACCTACCTGATCGAAGTCGGCGGCCTGGATATTCATGACGGCGAAGTCGTGGGGTTTGTGGTGAGCTCGGCTTGCGATTATTTTGCTTCAATCGCTTTCCCCGACCGGATCGAGATCGGTTTGCGCGTGGGCAAGTTGGGCAACAGCTCGGTGCAATATGAATTGGCGGTGTTCAAGGCCGGTGAAGACGAAGCCTGCGCCGCGGGGCGTTTCGTGCATGTGTTTGTGGATCGGGTGTCGAATCAGCCCGTGGCGATTCCTGCCGGGTTGCGCGGTGCGCTGGAGCGATTGGTGGTTTGAGGGGCAAAAAAAATCGCAGCCATTGGGCTGCGATTTTTTTGAACTACCGGTAAACGAGGCGATTCAAGCCTCAGTCGTGATAGCGATGTTTGTGCTTGCGGTGGCCATAAGCATGGCCGCGACCCGGATGGTCATCCCGGTAATAGCGACGATCACCATGACCGCGATAGGAACGACGATCATCGTCATCATCATCGCTTTTGTTGCCCATGTAGTTACCCAGCGCGCCACCGGCGCCGCCGCCTGCTGCGGAGCCGATCAGGCTGCCGGTGGTGCCGCCCATGCTGCGGCCGACCACGTTACCGCCTGCTGCGCCCAACGCACCGCCAATGGCCGCTTCGCCACGGCTGCGTTTGTCTGCGCCGACTGCGCTACCACCCGCGCCGCCCAGGGCCGCGCCAATGGTTGAACCTGTGTTGCCGCCTAGCGATTGACCGACGACCGAGCCCAAAACCCCGCCCAATGCGCCGCCCACACCTGCTTCGGTGGTGCCTCCGGCAGAAGCGAAGCCACTGACCAGGCCAAGGGACAACAAGAGAATCGAGGAGAACTTCATTTGAGGAACCTCAAGGGGATGACGGCGCGATCCTGAGGCTGTGTCGTAAGGCTGACAATCGAAATCCGACGAGTAACACGACTTCAGCACATTTCTATAAGTTACTGTTTTTTAGCTGGAACTTAAGTGTTTTTCGCCGGTCTTTAGCTACTTCGGAATGGCCGTTTTTGTGAAAAAACGGCCTTTTTTGTGGGCGATTGGAAAGTGCCGAAGGGAGTTGCTCATGTGTTGTCATGTGGGACGCCTTCGCGGGCAAGCCTCGCTCCTACAGGTTTTGCAGTGACCGTGAGATCACTACTGATCTGTAGGAGCGAGGCTTGCCCGCGAAGAGGCCAGACCTGCTGCGCGTTACGCAGACTTCGCCAAAATCAACCCGATCTCACTCGCCGCTTCCAACCGGATCGCCACAAACTTCGACGTCGGCGTATGGCTGCCATCCCCAGTGCTTTCCAGCGGCACCAGCGGATTCACTTCCGGATAGTACGCCGCCGCTTGCCCCGCAGGAATATCAAACGCCAGCAGTGTGAAGCCTTTCACCCGACGCTCACGGCCATCGTCCCAGATCGAAACGATGTCGGCCTTCTGTCCCGGTTTGAACCCCAGTCGAATAATATCCGCCTCGTTCACAAACAACACATCACGCTGACCTTTCACGCCGCGATAACGGTCGTCGAGGCCATAAATGGTGGTGTTGTACTGATCGTGGGAGCGCATCGACTGCATGATCAGGTCCGGCAACACGCCTGTGGAGCGTGTGCGCTCGTGCACCAGATCCTTGGGCAGGACGTTTGCACGGAAATTCGCCCGGCCCGACGCGGTGTTCCAGCGACGGGAACCGGCACTGTTGCCGAGGTAGAAGCCGCCCGGATTCTTGATCTTCTCGTTGAAGTCCTTGAAGCCCGGAATCGTATCGGCAATCAGGTCACGGATGCGCGAGTAATCGGCCACCAGCCAGTTCCAGTCCACCGGTTTGCTGCCCAGGGTCGCGGCGGCGATACCGGCGATGATCGCAGGCTCGGAGCGCATCTGGTTCGACAAAGCCTGCAACTGGCCGTTGGAGGCGTGGACCATGCTGAACGAATCTTCCACGGTCACCGCTTGCGGGCCTTCGGTCTGGATATCGATGTCGGTGCGGCCCAGGCACGGCAGGATCAGTGCTTCCTTGCCGTGAGCCAAATGGCTGCGGTTGAGCTTGGTGCTGATCTGTACGGTCAGGTCGCAGTTGCTCAGAGCCTGGAAGGTGCGCGTGCTGTCCGGAGTGGCCTGGGCGAAGTTACCGCCCAGAGCGATGAACACTTTTGCACGACCTTCGGCCATGGCATGAATCGCCTCGACCACGTTGTGGCCGTTTTCGCGCGGCACTTTGAACTGGAAGCGACGTTCCAGGGAATCGAGGAACGCCACCGGCGGACGCTCGTTGATGCCCATCGTACGGTCGCCCTGCACGTTACTGTGGCCACGCACCGGGCACAGGCCGGCGCCGGGGCGGCCAATGTTGCCGCGCAGCAGCATCAGGTTGGCGATTTCCTGGATGGTCGCAACCGAATGGCGATGTTGGGTGATACCCATCGCCCAGCACATGATCACGTTCTTGCCTTTGGCATACATGCGCGCCGCTTGCTCGATTTCCACGAGCGTCAGGCCGGACTGCTCGACGATTTGCTCCCACGGCGTATCGTCGACGGTGCCCAGGTACTCCAGCACGTTGACACTGTGTTCATTGAGGAAGTCGTGGTCGAACACGGCAGGCTCACCGGCTTTCTGCGCGTCGCGCTCCCATTGCAGCAGGAATTTCGCCATGCCGCGCAGTACCGCCATGTCGCCGCCCAAGGCCGGACGGAAATAGGCGGTGTTGGTCGGTTTGTCGCCGTTGGTGAGCATTTCGATCGGGTGTTGCGGGTGCTGGAAACGTTCCAGGCCGCGTTCTTTGAGCGGGTTGATGCACACCACTTGCGCGCCACGTTTCACGGCTTCACGCAGCGGTTCGAGCATCCGTGGATGGTTGGTGCCGGGGTTCTGGCCCCAGACGAAAATCGCATCGGCGTGTTCGAAGTCGTCGAAGGTCACGGTGCCTTTACCGACGCCAACGCTCTGCGCCAACGCGACACCGCTGGCCTCGTGGCACATGTTCGAACAGTCGGGGAAATTATTGGTGCCATAGGCGCGCACGAACAATTGATAGAGGAAAGCCGCTTCGTTGCTGGCACGTCCCGAGGTGTAGAACTCGGCTTGATCCGGGCTCGACAAACCGCGCAGATGCTTGGCGATCAGGGTGAAGGCCTCATCCCAGCTGATCGGTTGGTAGCGATCGGTTTCGGCGTTATAGCGCATCGGCTCGGTCAGGCGCCCCTGATATTCAAGCCAGTAATCGCTTTGTTCTAGTAGCGAGGTGACGCTGTGTTTGGCGAAGAATGCCGGGTTGACGGCCCGTTTGGTCGCTTCCCAGTTCACCGCTTTGGCGCCGTTCTCGCAGAACATCACCATGCCCTTTTCCGGCGAATCGCCCCAGGCGCAACCCGGGCAGTCGAAGCCGCCGTTCTGGTTGGTCTTGAGCATGATGCGCAGGTTTTTCAGCGCGTTGTCGCTGGTCAACCAGGCCTGGGCGACGCTGATCAGTGCGCCCCAGCCACCGGCTGGGCCCTTGTAGGGCTTATAGCGGGGGACAGGTTTCTGGTCGGCTTGACGGTGTTGACTCACGCTTGATTCTCCAAAGCTGGGCTGTAGACCCGCGGCGCATTCTTCTGTGGCAGATGGATAAGGTTCAGGTTGTGACGACGGGCCCATTGCACGGCAAGGCCCGTGGGCGACGACAGGCTGACCAGGGTCTGGATGCCTGCGCGCAGTACTTTCTGGATCAATTCGAGGCTGCAACGACTGGTGACAATCGCCAGGCCGCCAGTGGTCGGGATCTTTTGCCGGATCAGCCCGCCAATCAGCTTGTCGAGCGCGTTGTGCCGGCCAATGTCCTCGCGGCCCAGCAGCAATTCGCCATGAGCGTTCATGAACACCGCCGCATGCACCGCGCCGCAATGCTGGCCGAGTGGCTGGAACGCGCCGATACGCTGGCGCAAACCGTCGAGCCATTCGGCGGGCGGCAATGGCGCACCGGGCAACACTTTGAGGTCCGGCAAGGCCTGTTCGACCGCTTCCACGCCGCAGAGCCCGCAACCGCTGGTGCCGGCCAGTTGCCGACGTTGCTGCTTGAGGTTCCAGAAGGCGCGGTTGGCGATGGTCACTTGCGCGTACTGCGCCGACCCCGAACCGCTCAGTTGCAGGTCATAAATGTCGGAGGCGTCTTCGATGATGCCGCTGCCGAGGCTGAAACCGACGATGAAGTCTTCCAGGTCCGTCGGCGTCACCAGCATCACTGCCTGACTGATACCGTTATAGGCAATTGCCAACGCGACTTCCTCGGCGAGCGCGGTGCTGGCCGATTCGGTGTATTGAAAATCGCTGTAACTGTACGTTTGGCTGGCGACGGGCGCGGGCGTTTCGAGGGCTGGCGTCGCGCAAACAGGACGCTTGGCGTTCATGGGGGCATCACCGACGGTTTAGTCAGCTTTAAGCCTATGCGCGACAAGTTGTCGCGTCTAATCGCTATTACTGATCTGCCGATAGATGGCGTCGATCAAGAGCTTGTCATTGATTGTTGATAGATCGCGAAACAGGCCTCCGCCAACGCCGAGCGCGGTGCGCTGCGCCGCATGATCAGCCCCAGCCGGCCGAGGGTCTGGGCGTTTTCGATCGGTTGCAGGCGCAGATGGTCAGTCAGGTTTTCCAGGCCGCCTTCGAGCGGCATCACGGCGCAACACAACCCGCCATGAACAGCTTGTAACAGTTGATGCACGGCATCGGTTTGCAACAACGGCTGCGGAGTAAGGCCGCGGCTGTGGAAATTGTGGTCGATGGACTGGCGGAAATGCATGCCGCTGGTGAGCATGCCCAGCGGCAATTCGATCAGCGACTCCCAGCTCAGCGGCGCCTCACCGAAGGTGAAGAAGCGCTGATCGTAGAGCAGGCCCATGCGGGTTTCGCTGAACGCCAGGGAATCGAAACGTTCGGCGTCCAGACGCTCCAGGTACGACACGCCAAGATCCAGGCGATTGTTCGCCAGTTGTTCGAGGATCTGCTCGGAGCTCAGCGCCGAGAGTTCGAAGCGCAGGTTCGGGTGTTCGCCGTGCAAGCGTTGCAGCAGCGGCAGCGGGTCGAAACTCGACAACGGCACCACGCCCAGACGCAGCGTACCGACCAGGTTGCCGCGACAGGCGGCGGCTTCGGCCTGCAAACCGTCGTAGGCCGCGAGCACCGTGCGCGCCCACGCCAGCACCCGCTCGCCCGGCGCGGTGAAGCCTTCGAAGCGCTGGCCACGGTTGACCAACGGTAGCTCGAGTTCTTCTTCAAGGCTGCGCAAGCGCATGGACAGGGTCGGCTGAGTGACGTGACAACGTGCAGCGGCCTGGCCGAAATGCCGGGTTTCGTCGAGGGCGATGAGGAATTTCAGCTGCTTGATGTCCATCTTCGCTCCAGGGCGCGGGAAGGTCGGGATTCTAGCGCCTGGGGGCAAGCGGCGTCATTGGTCGGGTAGGAACCGGGTGTTGCAACCTTGGTCTAGGCTTTTGCGTCTGGAACCAAAAACCAAGGAGAGTGCACCATGAGTATTTTTAGCTTTGTGAAGGAAGCAGGCGAAAAGCTTATCGATTTGCTGACGCCGGGTAACGCCAATGCCAGCGAGCAGTTGAAGGAACACATCAGCAAGGTCGGCCTGGGCAATCCGAATGTGCAGGCGACGGTAGATGGCGACAAAGTCACGGTGACCGGTGAGGTGGCGACCCAGGAAGAGAAAGAAAAAATCCTGCTGGCCGTGGGCAATATTGCCGGTGTTGGCAGCGTGGATGATCAGATTGCGGTGACCGGACCTGCGGTCGTCGCCGCGAAATTTGTCACGGTCGTGAAGGGCGACACCCTCAGCGCGATTTCATTGCGCGTGTATGGCAATGCTAATAAATACAACAAGATTTTCGAGGCCAACAAGCCGCTGTTGTCCCATCCAGACAAGATTTATCCGGGGCAGTCGTTGCGGATTCCTGAGTAAGGTTTAAGACCGTGTGATGGCTATCGCCGGCAAGCCGGCTCCTACAGGATTGAGTCGTACGCATTATTTGTGAACGACACAAAACCTGTAGGAGCCGGCTTGCCGGCGATGCAGACACCTCGGTCTAAAGCCCCGCAATCAACTCCCGATAATCAACCACCGCCGCAAACTCCGCCGTGTCCTTCGGCCCTTTGCGGCTATCCGGCTCCTTCACCGCCAACAAATGCGCGACCCCAAAATCCCGCGCACTGCGCAAGATCGACAACGTATCGTCGATAAACAGACTGCGCGCCGGATCAAACCCGATATCCGTCTGCAATGCCTGCCAGAACTGCGGATTCTCTTTGGGAAAGCCGTAATCATGCGAGCTGATCAACCGCTCGAAATACGGCGCCAGTTCAATTCGTTCCAGTTTCAGTGACAGCGAATCCCGATGTGCATTGGTGATCATCACCACCCGCTTGCCGGCCTGCTTGATCGCCTCCAGAAACGTATCCGCGTCCGGGCGCAACGCGATCAGGTGCGCGGTCTCCAGTTTCAGCTCACGCACCGGCAGCTTCAGTTCGGCGCTCCAGAAATCCAGGCAATACCACTGCAACTGGCCGGCATGGCGTTCAAACAGTGGCTGCAATTCCATCTCGGCCATGGCCCGGCTCACACCGTGCAATTCGGCGTAACGCTGGGGCAAGTGTTCCAGCCAGAAATGGTTGTCGAAGTGCAGGTCCAGCAGCGTGCCGTCCATATCGAGCAGAACGGTGTCGATGTCTCGCCAGGGCAGCAGGGACATAAAAAACTTCTCCAGCGGTAAAAGAGATATCCGAGGTCAACAATCAGGATAGGCCGGGTATAGTAACGCGTTCACGCCAAGGAGCTTTTCATGCGCCAGAAACCCACCATCCTCGCCCGCGAGATCGTCGCCACCAGCCGCTTGTTCTGCGTCGAAGAGCTGAAATTGCGCTTTTCCAATGGCGTGGAGCGCACCTATGAGCGACTGGTCGGCAAAGGCGCCGGGTATGGCGCGGTGATGATCGTGGCGATGCTCGACGCAGATCATGCGGTGCTGGTCGAGGAATATTGCGGCGGCACCGATGAATACGAGATGTCGCTGCCCAAAGGTTTGATCGAGCCGGGTGAAGACGTGCTGGCGGCGGCCGAGCGTGAGCTCAAGGAAGAAGCCGGGTATGGCGCGCGACAACTGGAACACCTCACCGAGCTGTCCTTGTCGCCGGGCTACATGAGCCAGAAAATTCAGGTGGTGTTGGCCACGGAGTTGTACGAAGAACGGCTTGAAGGCGACGAGCCTGAACCGATGCGCGTGGACAAGATCAACCTGCGAGAGCTGTCGGCCCTGGCCCAGAACCCGAAATTCACCGAGGGCCGTGCCTTGGCGGCGTTGTACCTGGCCCGTGACCTGTTGACCCAGCGCGGGGTGTTCCTGCCATGAATTTCCCGCATCCATTGATGGCGCCGGTGATTGAACTGGCATTGAAGGCTGGCGACGCGATCCTGCCGTTCTGGCGCACCGGCACGACCGTGACCGCCAAGGCCGATGATTCACCGGTCACCGCTGCCGACCTGGCCGCTCATCATCTGATTCTGGCCGGGCTGACCGCGCTGGACCCGAGCATCCCGGTGTTGTCCGAAGAGGACGCCAACATCCCGCAGAGCGTGCGCGCCGGTTGGCAGCGCTGGTGGCTGGTCGATCCGCTGGACGGCACCAAGGAGTTCATCTCTGGCAGCGAAGAATTTACCGTCAACATCGCGTTGATCGAGCAGGGGCGAGTGGTGTTTGGCGTGGTGTCGATGCCGACCAATGGACGCTTCTACGTCGGTGGTGCCGGTCTGGGCGCGTGGCGTGGTGATAAGGACGCCGAGCCGCTGCCGATTCAGGTTCGCACTGTGCCCGCCCCAGGCGAGGCCTTCACGGTCGTCGCCAGCCGTCGGCATTCGAGCCCTGAACAGGAACGCTTGCTCGCCGGGTTGAGCGACAGCCTGGGTGAGCTGCAACTGGCCAATATTGGCAGTTCGCTGAAGTTTTGTTTGTTGGCGGAAGGGGCGGCAGATTGTTACCCACGGTTGGCGCCGACTTCGCAGTGGGATACGGCGGCGGCCCAGGGTGTGCTGGAAGGGGCGGGCGGTGAAGTGCTGGAGTTGAGCGGAAAGCCGTTCAGCTATCCGGCGCGGGAATCGCTGTTGAATGAATTTTTCCTGGCGTTACCGGCGAAGGCCGTCTGGCGCAAAAAGTTGCTGAAGCTCGCTACCTTGTAGGAGCCGGCTTGCCGGCGATAGCGGTGTGTCAGGCGCACCGTGTTGCCTGGATCGCCGGCAAGCCGGCTCCTACAAAGATGGATCGTCCCACGCGGAGTGTGGGAGCGATCAGCCGCTGAGATTTACCGGTGCAGGACGTACTGCCCGGCAAACCTCACGGCGTCGTCATCGCTATCGGCATTCACAATCCGCGAATGCAGCGTCAACCGCGCTCTTCCATAGCGCTGATACATCGCCAGAAACTTCTTCCACACCGCCGCACTCGGTGCCTGGCAAATCGCGGTCGCGTCCATGGTCACCGGCAGCGGATAGCTGATTTGCCCTTCGTGAATCACGATGTGCCCGTCTTCAATCCCTTCTTCACGCAAACGCAAATGCAGCCACCCCCAACCCGCCAGCACCGCGCCGCAGTACAGGCTGCCGCCGAACATGGTGCTTTTGTGATTGACGTTGGCTTCCAGCGGCAAGTGCAGGCGCAGTTGCTGGTCGTGCCAGTCGAGCACTTTGATACCCATGGCCTGCGTCAGGGGGATATCGCGGTGGAGGACTGATTCCAGATGACGACTGTCGCGGCTCATGCAGGGCCCCTTGTTTGAAGTGATGACGGATTCAATCGAGTTCGTCGGTGTGGCTGCTGGCGCCGCTGTCGGCGAAGTTGAGGCCGTGCTTGCGCAGTTTGTCGTGCAAGGTTTTGCGCGGAATGCCGAGGGCTTCGGCGAGGCTGCGCACCGAGCTGTGAGAGCGTGCCAGTTCGGCGGCAATCAGCGTTTTCTCGAAGTTTTCCACCTGCTCGCTCAAGCCGCCGCTGACCGCTTCAACCGTTGTGCCCGCCGTGCCATCCGGCGCGTTGTTGTCCAGCGCCAGTTCGAGGCCCAGGGCGAAACGTTCGGCGGCGTTTTGCAGTTCCCGCACGTTGCCCGGCCAGGTGTGACGCAGCAGCAGCGCCCGTTGCCCCGGTTGCAGTTCGTGGGGCGGCAAGCCATGGCGAGCACTGGCTTCATCGGCAAAGTGCTGGAACAGCATCAGCGCATCTTCACCGCGTTCGCGCAGCGGCGGAATGCGCAGCGGGGCGACGTTCAGGCGGTAATACAAGTCGGCGCGGAAGCGGCCCTGATCAGCGGCCTGGCGCAGGTCTTCCTTGGTCGCGGCGATGATGCGGATGTCCAGCGGGATCAACTGATTGCCGCCCAGACGCTCGACTACACGTTCTTGCAGCAAGCGCAGCAGTTTCACCTGCACGTCCAGGCTCATGCTTTCGATTTCATCGAGGAAAACCGTGCCGCCGCTGGCGAATTCGAATTTGCCGATACGGCGCTTCTGCGCACCGGTAAACGCGCCCGGCTCGTGACCGAACAACTCGCTTTCCACCACGGATTCGGCCAGAGCCCCGGCGTTGATCGCTACAAACGGGCCATTACGCCGGTTCGACAAATCGTGCAGCGCCCGCGCCACGACTTCTTTGCCGGCGCCGGTTTCGCCGAGGATCAGCACATCGGCCTTGGTCGCCGCCAGTGCACCGATCTGCTCGCGCAGACGCAGCATTGGCGCCGATTGCCCGACCAGTCTTGTGCTCAGTTCATTGCGGTCGCTGAGGGCCAGACGCAAGCTGCGGTTGTCCAGCACCAGTCGGCGCAGGGCCAACGCGCGGCGCACGCTGTCGAGCAAGGCGTCGCTGGCGAACGGTTTTTCCAGAAAGTCATAAGCCCCGGCACGCATGGCTTGCACCGCCAGCGGCACGTCGCCGTGACCGGTGATCAGCAGCACCGGCAGTTCCGGGTCCTGGGCGTGCAGTTCGGTCAGCAGTTCGAGACCGTCCATGCCGGGCATGCGGATATCGCTGACCACCACGCCCGGCCAGTCGCGTTCCAGTTGCCCGGCCAGGCCCTTGGCTTCGGCCAGCGGCAGGATTTTCAGGCCGGCCAGATCCAGCGTCTGGCTCAGGGCCTGGCGCAGATGGGGATCATCGTCGATCAGCACGACCTGGATGCGGTTGTCGATGGTCATGCACTTCGGTCCTCGGACGGTTGCAGGCTCACGCCCGGTGCGCCTGCGCGCAGTTTCAGGGTAATCAGGGCGCCGCCTTCCTTGTGGTTGGCGAACGACAGTTCACCGCCGAAGGCGCGCATCAGGGTTTCGCAAATCGCCAGCCCCAGACCGAGCCCCTGCGTGCGGGTCTTGGTGGTGTAGAAGGGCTCGCTGGCGCGGCCAAGGGCCTCCATGCAAAAGCCGGGGCCGTTGTCGCGAATGTACAGAATGACGCCGTCGGCGGTGGATTGGGCACTCAACCAGAGTTTACGCGGCGGGCCCTTTTCCGTCAGCGCGTCCAGTGCGTTGGCCAACAGATTGCCGAGCACCTGGCGCAGACGGGTTTCCCCGGCCTCGACCCACAGCGTGGCGGCGGGCAAATCGCGGATCAGCTCGACTTCCATGCTCCGTCGACGCTTGGCCAACAGCGCCAGCGCGTCGTCGAGCGCCGGTTGCAGCGCGACGCTTTCCGGCGCGTGGCGATCACGCCGGGCAAAGGCACGCAGGTGCGCGATGATCGAAGCCATGCGCCCGGTCAGTTCGCTGATCAGTTTGAGGTTGCCGCGCGCATCGTCGGTGCGCTGATGATCGAGCAGCACTTCGGCGTTTTCCGCGTAGCTGCGGATGGCGGCCAGCGGTTGATTCAGTTCATGGCTGATGCTTGCCGACATGGTCCCGAGCGCCGACAGCTTGCCGGCCTGCACCAGGTCATCCTGGGCGCGCACCAGTTCCTGTTGGGCGTGCTCGCGCTCCAGCACTTCCTGTTTCAGTCGGCGGTTCAGGCCTTCGAGGTCGCTGGTTCGTTCAGCGACCCGGCCTTCCAGTTCGCGCCGGGCCTTGGCTTCAAAGGCGATCCGTTCAAGGTAGTGACGGCGCCGTTGCATCATCAGGCCGAGCAGCAGCATCAACACCAACAGCGTCGCACCGCCGATGGCGACCACCGTGCGCACAGGGCGATCGATCAAGGTGCGCGGTGCAAGAATGCTGACGCTCCAGCCGGTTTCGTCGATCTGCCGGGTCTGGGTCAGCCAGGCGTCAGGATTGAGATTCAACGGCTTCGGGTCGCGGGTCGGATAGGGTTGAATCGCAGTGATTGCCTCGCGCTCGCCCTCGCCCAGTGGCCGGGTCGAGCGGAATCGCCACTCTGGCCGCGAGGTGAGGATGACCACGCCGTTGTGGTCGGTGACCAGCAGTTGTTCCGGGGTTTTACCCCAAAGGCTTTCGGTGTGGTCCAGGTCGACCTTGACCACCAGCACGCCGAGGATTTTTTCGCCGTCACGCACGGCCGCCGCAAAGAAGTAACCGCGTTTGGCCGAGGTGGTGCCCAGCCCGAAAAACCGCCCGAGACGCCCGGCCATGGCTTCGCTGAAGTACGGGCGGAACGAAAAATTCCGGCCGACGAAGCTGTCGTGTTTGTCCCAATTGGACGCCGCAAGGGTCTTGCCGGTGGTGTCCATGAGGTACATGACTTCGGCACCGGTCTGCGCGCTGATGTTCTTCAGCAAGCGGTTGGCATTGCCTTGGGTCACACCGTCATCAGGGGCCCCGAGCGTGGCGCGCAGGGCCGGCAGGTCGCCGAGGATCTGCGGCAGCACTTCATAGCGATGCAGGGTGCCCAGCAGGTTGGCGACGTACAGGTCGAGGGTCTGCCGGTTCTGCCCGGCCAGTTCGCTGCGGTAATAACGCTCGGCCAGATGCTCCAGCGGCCAGAGCAACGGCGCCAGGCACAGCGCCAGCAGGGCGAGGCTACGCCAACGGGGTCTGCGGGGGAGGGTCGGAGTCATGAGCATCAGGCGCCTGAGGGTACAGGCGCATTATGCCTAGGCTTGCCCGGCAAGACACTCGCGCAGCGCGGTTTGCCAGTCTGGCTGACTGACGCCCCATTCGCGGAGCAGCCGACTGCAATCGAGGCGCGAGTTCAACGGTCGGGCGGCAGGCGTCGGGTAATCGCTGGAAGGGATGGGCAACAGGTGCGCGCAAGGCTTGCCCTGTTTGCGCAGCGCTTCGCCGATGGCCTGGGCGAAACCGAACCATGAGGTTTCACCCTGAGCAGTCAGGTGATAAGTGCCCCAGGCGCCCTGCTCACCAGCCTGCCAGCGCTCGATCAGGGCGAGGGTGCTGTTGGCGATCGTGCCGGCCCAAGTGGGCGCGCCGATCTGGTCGGCAACGATGCGCAACTCGGGTTTTTCTTGCAGCAGACGCTGCATCGTCAGCAGGAAATTGTGGCCGAGGGCCGAGTAAACCCAGCTGGTCCGCAGAATCAGATGCTTGCCCCCCACCGCCGTGATGGCTTGTTCGCCGGCCAGTTTGCTCTGGCCATAAACGCCCAGAGGGTGAGGCGCATCGTCCTCGTTGTAAGGCTCGCCCTTGCTGCCGTCGAACACGTAATCGGTGGAGTAATGAATCAACGGGATGCCCAGCGCCAGTGCTTCTTCGGCCAGTATGCCCGGCGCCTGCGCGTTGACGGCGAAGGCGGGTCCCGGCTCGCTTTCAGCCTTGTCGACCGCTGTAAAAGCCGCCGCGTTGATGATCAGATCGGGACGAACGTGCCTGACCTGCTGACGAATTTGCTCCGGTTGACTCAGATCGAGCTGATCGCGACCTGGAACGACCAACTCGCCGAGAACACCCAGGCGCTTCTGCACTTCACTTGAAACCTGTCCATGTTGACCGCTGATAAGAATTCTCATGGAAACAGATCGATCTCTTGCAAGGTTTTTCCCAGTTTGTCTTTGGCCGAAAGCTGGGGTGCTTCGTCCAGTTGCCAATCGATGGCCAGCGTCGGATCGTCCCAACGGATGCAACGCTCAGCGGACGGGTTGTAATAGTCCGTGGTCTTGTAGAGAAACTCGGCGACGTCGCTGAGCACCACAAACCCGTGGGCGAAGCCTTCCGGTACCCACAGTTGGCGACGATTTTCTGCGGACAAGCGCACCGCCACCCACTGGCCGAAATTCGCCGAATCACGACGTACATCGACGGCGACATCCAGCACTTCACCGACGGTCACTCGCACCAGTTTCCCCTGGATGTTTTCCAGTTGGTAGTGCAGGCCGCGCAGCACGCCTTTCTGCGAGCGGGAATGGTTGTCCTGCACGAATTGCCGGTCCAGTCCTGTTGCCTCTTTGAACGCCCTGGCGTTGAAGCTCTCGTAGAAAAAGCCACGCTCATCCCCGAAGACTTGGGGTTCGAGGATCAGCACTTCGGGCAGATCGGTTTCAATCACTTTCACTTTTCTACCCCGGCCAGCGTGTAGAGGTACTGGCCATAACCGGTCTTGCCGAAATAACGGGCGCGCTCCAGTAAAAGCTCACGGCTGATCCAGCCATTGTCGTAAGCAATTTCTTCGAGGCAGGCCACTTTGAGCCCTTGGCGGCGCTCGATGGTTTGCACGTACTGAGAAGCATCGAGCAAGCTGTCGTGGGTGCCGGTATCCAGCCAGGCGAAGCCGCGACCGAAGCGCTCGACCTGCAGATCGCCGCGTTTGAGGTAGGCATTGTTGACGTCGGTGATCTCCAGCTCGCCGCGAGGCGAAGGCTTGATCGTTTTGGCAATCTCGATCACATCGTTGTCGTAGAAATACAGACCGGTCACGGCATAGCTGGATTTCGGTTTTTCCGGTTTTTCTTCGATCGACAGGGCGCAGCCTTCGCTGTCGAAATCAATCACGCCGAAGCGCTCCGGGTCTTTGACCCAATAGCCGAACACAGTGGCGCCGGAGGGGCGTTTCGAGGCGTTCTTCAACTGGTCGCCAAAGTGCTGGCCATGGAAGATGTTGTCGCCGAGGATCAGGCACACCGGGTCATCGCCAATGAACTCTTCACCGATCAGAAAGGCCTGTGCCAGGCCATCCGGTGAAGGCTGCTCGGCGTAGCTGAAGTTCACGCCGAACTGACTGCCGTTCCCCAACAGGTTGCGATATTGCGGCAGATCCTGTGGTGTGGAAATCAACAGAATGTCTTTGATGCCGGCCAGCATCAGTACCGAGATCGGGTAGTAGATCATCGGTTTGTCATAGACCGGCAACAACTGTTTGGAGACGCCGAGCGTGATCGGGTGCAGACGCGTGCCCGTGCCGCCGGCCAAAACAATTCCTTTCATCATGCGAGTAACTCCTTGATGTCGATGGCGCCCAGGCGTTCACCCTGATAGCTGCCGTCCTGAACGCGACGGCACCACTCCAGATTATCCAGATACCACTGAACGGTTTTGCGCAGGCCGGTTTCGAACGTTTCTTCGGGCGTCCAGCCGAGCTCGCGTTCGATCTTGCTCGCGTCGATCGCGTAACGCAGATCGTGGCCGGGACGGTCATGGACAAAGGTGATCAGGTCGGTAAATTTCGCGACGTGTGCAGGTTTGTTCGGGGCCAGTTCTTCGAGCAGCGCGCAGATGCCGCGTACCACGTCGATGTTCTTCTGCTCGTTGTGACCGCCGATGTTGTAGGTCTCGCCAACGACGCCTTCGGTGACCACTTTGAGCAACGCCCGGGCGTGATCTTCGACGAACAGCCAGTCGCGCACTTGCAAGCCATCGCCATACACCGGCAGCGGCTTGCCGGCCAAGGCGTTGAGAATTACCAGCGGGATCAGTTTTTCGGGAAAGTGGAACGGCCCGTAATTGTTCGAACAGTTGGTCAGCAGCACCGGCAGGCCGTAGGTACGCTGCCAGGCGCGGACCAGATGGTCGGAGGCCGCCTTGCTGGCGGAGTACGGCGAGCTGGGCGCGTACGGCGTCGTTTCAGTGAACAGATCGTCGACGCCGTGCAGGTCGCCATAGACCTCATCGGTGGAGATGTGATGGAAGCGGAAGGCGTTTTTTTCAGGCGTAGCCAGCGTGTGCCAGTAGGCGCGGGCAGCCTCCAGCAGGCTGTAGGTGCCGACGATGTTGGTCTGAATGAAATCCGATGGACCATCGATTGAGCGGTCGACATGGGATTCCGCCGCCAGGTGCATGATCGCATGAGGCTGGAAACGTGCCAGGACCGCGCTCACGGCCGCCTGATCGACGATATCGGCCTGCACGAACTCGTAGCGCGTGTCGGTGGCGATGCTGGTCAGCGATTCGAGATTGCCGGCGTAGGTCAGTTTGTCGAGGTTGAGCACTTCGTGCTCGGTGGACCGAATCAGGTGGCGAATCAGGGCAGAGCCAATGAAACCGGCACCGCCGGTGATAAGTATGCGCATGTTGACCAGCCTTTTTTCGAAAGACGATGTAGCGAGTGATCATAGCTTGTCGGCAGCATAGTAGAGGTGCAAGAGGGCAGTGACTGCTATTTAAGGTTTGCCGCGTCAACAGGGGGGTTGATTATCGACCGATGCAGTGGCGATATAAGCGCCTAATAACATTTCAGGGGTTGTTGTATGCCGCTCGCCACGTTGATTCATCGCGCCAGTTTGCCCAGCCCGCAAGTGTCTGCGGAGCAAGCGCTAGAGCTGCTCGAGGGGCATTACGGGCTGAGCGCAAAGCTGCAGGCGCTCGGCAGCCAGCAGGACCTCAACTTCCGCGTTGACAGTCAGCATGGGCGTTTCGTCCTGAAAATCTGCCGGGGCGACTATTCGGTGCTGGAGCTGCAAGCCCAGCATGCCGGGCTCAAGCATCTGGCCGACCACTCCAGTGTGCCGGTGCCGCGAGTGATTGCCGCGCAAAGCGGCGCCGATTTGCTGTCACTGGATATCGGCGGGCAAGCGGTGCACGTACGCCTGCTCGAATACATCGAGGGCCAGTCGCTTACGCATCTCGATCATCTGCCCGGATCCGTGGTGGCCGGTTTCGGCCGGCTCTGCGGCGAAATGGACCTGGCGCTGGCCGCTTTCGATCATCCGGGCCTTGAGCGCACCCTTCAGTGGGACGCCCGCCACGCGAATGCGTTGATCGCGCATTTGCTGCCGGTGATTGCAGATGACCGACAACGCGCGTTGATCGCCGAAGTGGCCGAACAGGCCGAGCGGCATTTGCAGCCGCTGGTGGACAAGTTGCCGGTACAGGCCATTCACATGGACATCACCGACGACAACGCGGTCTGGCAGCGCGATGCGCAACGCCAGTGGCAATTGCAGGGCGTGATCGATTTCGGCGATCTGGTCCGCACGTGGCGCATTACCGACCTGTCGGTGACCTGCGCGGCGCTGCTGCACCATGCCGGTGGCGATCCGTTCTACATTTTGCCGGCGGTTCAGGCCTATCACGCGGTCAATCCGCTGCAACACGAAGAGCTGCTGGCGCTGTGGCCATTGATCGTCGCGCGGGCGGCGGTGCTGGTGCTCAGCGGCGAGCAGCAGGTCAGCATCGACCCGGGTAATGCCTACAGTCGCGACAACCTGACCCATGAGTGGGAGATTTTCCGCGTGGCCACGTCGGTGCCGTTGGCGTTGATGGAAGCGGCGATCCTCACCTCGGTAGGTCACAGCCTGCCGGACATCGGCAGCGAAGGCTTCGCACCGCTGCTGCCGAGCCTGGTCGGGCGCGAATTTGCCTTGATCGATCTGGGCGTATTGAGCCCGCATTTCGAGGCCGGTAACTGGGAGCAGGAGGGGATCGATCAGCGTCTGTTGAGCGAAGCGGCTGCGGCCCACGGCTTGGCAGCGAGCCGTTACGGACAATACCGTTTGTCCCGCACCCGTCCGGACAGTGCGTCGGAGCCAGACACCTGCCCGTTGCATGTCGAGTTGCGGGTGCCTCATGGCACTGCGGTCGAATCGCCGTTTGCCGGGGTTGTTCATCAACCGGCGCCGGGTGTGCTGCAACTGGACGGCCCGCAGTTGAGCGTGCGGTTGTGGGGCGTGACGCCATCGCTGCACACCGGTGCGGCACTGGTCAAAGGCCAGGTGTTGGGTTCGGTCAGCGGCCCGTTGCGGGTGCAGTTGTGCCGAGGCGCGGCGCTCGATGCGCCGTTGTTTTGCACACCTTCGCGCGCGGCGGCCTGGCAAGCGTTGTGCCCGTCACCGGCGGCGTTGCTGGGGCTGGCGTGCGATGCCGAAGCAGAGCTTGATTCGCAGACCTTGCTGGCGCGCCGCGACGCCAGTTTTGCCCGAACGCAGAAGCACTATTACGTCGACCCGCCGCGCATCGAGCGCGGCTGGCGCAATCACTTGATCGACATGCAGGGCCGCTCCTACCTCGACATGCTCAACAACGTCGCGGTGCTTGGCCACGGTCATCCGCGCATGGCCGCGGTCGCCAGTCGTCAATGGTCGCTGCTCAACACCAACTCGCGGTTCAACTACGCAGCGGTTGCCGAGTTTTCCGAGCGCTTGCTGAAACTGTCGCCGGAGGGCATGGACCGGGTGTTCCTGGTCAACAGCGGCAGCGAGGCCAACGACCTGGCGATCCGTCTGGCGTGGGCCTACAGCGGCGGTCGCGACATCATCAGCGTGCTGGAGGCGTATCACGGCTGGACCGTGGGCGCGGACGCGGTCTCGACCTCGATCGCCGACAACCCCAAGGCCTTGAGCAGCCGTCCCGACTGGGTGCACCCGGTGACAGCGCCGAACACCTATCGCGGCGAATTCCGTGGCCCGGACAGTGCGCCGGATTATGTGCGCAGCGTCGAACACAACCTGGCGAAAATCGCTGAGCAGCAACGCCCGCTGGCCGGTTTCATCTGCGAGCCGGTGTATGGCAATGCCGGTGGTATTTCGCTGCCGCCGGGTTACCTGAAACAGGTCTATGCAATGGTCCGTGCGCAGGGCGGCGTGTGCATCGCCGACGAAGTGCAGGTGGGTTACGGCCGCATGGGCCATTTCTTCTGGGGCTTCGAAGAGCAGGGCGTGGTGCCGGACATCATCACCATGGCCAAAGGCATGGGTAACGGCCAACCGCTGGGCGCGGTGATCACCCGTCGGGAAATCGCCGAAGCGCTGGAGGCCGAGGGCTACTTCTTCTCGTCGGCGGGGGGTAGCCCGGTCAGTTGCCAGATCGGCATGGCCGTTCTGGATGTGATGGAAGAGGAAAAACTCTGGGAAAACGCCCAGGTCGTGGGCGGGTATTTCAAGGAGCGTCTTGAGGCGCTGATCGACAGTCATCCATTGGTAGGCGCGGTGCACGGTTCCGGTTTTTATCTGGGCGTGGAGTTGATCCGCAACCGCGAAACCCTGGAGCCGGCGACCGAGGAGACGACGGCGCTGTGTGACCGGTTGCGGGAGCTGGGGATTTTCATGCAGCCGACCGGTGATTACCTGAACGTCCTCAAGATCAAACCGCCGATGGTTACGTCGCGCCAGAGTGTGGATTTCTTTGTCGACATGCTGGCGAAGGTGCTTGACGAAAACCTGTAGGAGCCGGCTTGCCGGCGATAGCGGCAGGTCAGTCGACGTAAATGTTGAATGATAAGACGCCATCGCTGGCAAGCCAGCTCCTACAGGAGGTGGGGTGATTAAGTTCGATTGTTATCGGGTTTAAGTGCTGTTGTTTTCGACAGAAGGAAGATTAATCGCTTTTAAAGCCGATTTTTATCGGCTATAAAGTCGCCATTGCCGCGGCGTGTCTCTTCACGTCCGGCGCTTCCCTTTCTGTCATCGGTCGATGCCAAGCTCGACCCACAGCACTTGCCCGGAGATGATTCATGAGCCGTATCGTTACCGTCGCCGCCACCCAGATGGCCTGTTCCTGGGACCTTGAAGCCAACCTCGAAACCGCTGAAAGGCTGGTCCGTGAGGCTGCGGCCAAAGGCGCGCAGATCATCCTGATCCAGGAACTGTTCGAGGCGCCGTACTTCTGCCAGAAGCCGAACCCGGATTACCTGCAGCTGGCCACGACGGTTGAAGACAACGTCGCCATCAAGCACTTCCAGAAAATCGCCAAAGAGCTGCAAGTGGTGCTGCCGATCAGCTTCTACGAACTGGCCGGCCGCGCGCGTTTCAACAGCATCGCGATCATCGATGCCGACGGCTCCAACCTCGGGATTTATCGTAAAAGCCACATCCCGGACGGCCCTGGCTATCACGAAAAGTATTACTTCAACCCGGGCGATACCGGCTTCAAAGTCTGGAACACCCGCTACGCGAAAATCGGCGTGGGCATCTGCTGGGATCAGTGGTTCCCGGAATGCGCGCGCAGCATGGCGTTGCTGGGTGCGGAAATTCTGTTCTACCCGACGGCCATCGGCAGCGAGCCGCACGACAAGACCATTTCGTCCCGTGACCATTGGCAGCGTGTGCAACAGGGCCATGCCGGTGCCAACCTGATGCCGCTTATCGCCAGCAACCGTATCGGCAATGAGGAGCAGGACGGGTACGACATCACCTTCTACGGCTCGTCGTTCATCGCCAACCAGTTCGGCGAGAAGGTTCAGGAACTCAATAAAACCGAAGAAGGCGTATTGGTTCATCGCTTCGACCTCGACGAACTGGAGCACATCCGCAGCGCATGGGGCTCGTTCCGTGATCGCCGCCCGAACCTATACAATGCGCTCAAAACCCTCGACGGTTCCCTGGAGTCCTGACCGCATGACCACTTTAAACAGCACCCCGCGCGCCGACGGCTTCTACATGCCCGCCGAGTGGGCGGCGCAAACCCAAACCTGGATGATCTGGCCCGAGCGTCCGGACAACTGGCGCCTTGGCGGCAAACCGGCGCAAGCCGCACACGTGGCGGTGGCCAAGGCCATCGCGCGTTTCGAACCGGTGACCGTGGCGGTGTCCGCCGGCCAATACGAAAACGCCCGGGCGCGTCTCGACGTGCCGAATATTCGTGTGGTCGAGATGTCCAGCGACGACGCCTGGGTCCGCGATACCGGCCCGACATTCGTCATCAATAACAGCGGTGAAGTCCGCGGCGTGAACTGGGATTTCAACTCCTGGGGCGGCTTTGACGGTGGGTTGTATTCGCCTTGGAACCGCGACTCGCAGGTCGGCGGCAAGATCCTCGAGATCGAACGCAGCCCGCGTTATCGCACCGAGGGTTTTGTGCTCGAGGGCGGTTCGATTCATGTGGATGGTGAAGGCACGCTGATCACCACTGAAGAATGCCTGCTCAACCGCAATCGCAACCCGCACATGAACCGTGCGGAAATTGAAGCGATGCTCAGCGCGAATCTGGCTGTGGATAAAATCATCTGGCTACCGGACGGTTTGTTCAACGACGAAACCGACGGCCATGTGGATAACTTCTGCTGCTACGTGCGACCGGGCGAAGTATTGCTGGCCTGGACCGACGATCCGCAAAACCCGAATTACCCGCGCTGCCAGGCGGCGATGAAAGTGCTGGAAAGCAGCACCGACGCCAAAGGTCGCCCATTCACGGTGCACAAGATGCCGATTCCCGGGCCGCTGTATGCGACCGAAGAAGAGTGCGCCGGCGTCGACCCGGTGGACGGCACCCAGGAACGCAATCCGACCGTTCGTCTGGCCGGTTCCTACGTGAACTTTCTCATCGTCAACGGCGGCATCATCGCGCCAAGTTTCGACGACCCACTGGATGGTCCGGCCAAAGAGATTTTGCAGAGCCTGTTCCCGCAACACGAAGTGGTGATGGTGCCGGGCCGCGAACTGTTACTGGGAGGCGGTAACATCCACTGCCTTACCCAACAACAGCCCGCGCCACACAAGGAGTGAGTGGGGTTGTAACAGCTTGAGTTGATTGCTAAATCGTTCAGGCAAACGTTTTCCCCGTACGCCTCGCAGAAAGCCCGCAGCCCGTCAGGACTACGGGCTTTTTTTGTATCCGCTTGTCGACCATCCAGACACATTGGCACAGCTCTTGTATCTCTCCTGGTGTAGACAGGGAGGGGGAGGACTTCGATGTTCTGTCATAAACCTTGGATAAGTTAGCCGCTCACAAACCAGGAGAGAGCGCGGAAATGAACGCCGAAATGAATGTGGTGGGCGAGCGGGCATTGCATCCCCTGGCAGTAAAGAACAGCGATTCGCTCCAGATTCTGGCGCACTGGTTGAAGTCCAATGGAACGCGTCAGATCAGGGAACCTGATCCGCGCCGGATGATGATCGAGCGTTACCCCGCTGGTTTATTCAGCGAAGCGGAACTGGAAGCGTTGTGGGATGTGATGGAAGGATAAGAAGAAAAACAACGGATTGATAAAAGCGCTGCCGGGAGGGCGGCGCTTTTTTTATGCCTGCAGGTTTTTCCGGTATTACACAAATCCCTGTAGGAGCTGGCTTGCCAGCGATGGCGGTTTTTCATCCAGCTTCAATGTTGAATGTTATGGCCTCATCGCTGGCAAGCCAGCTCCTACAGGGAGGTAGTGTGAAGTCTGGATCTTTGGTGTTTAGAAGCTGTAAGTCCCGGTCACCACCACGCTGCGCGGTTCACCCGGTTGAATCTGCGCCGCGCTGGTGGCCGACGAGTAATAGGTTTTATCGCTGATGTTGTTCAGCGCCGCGCGCAAATCCCAATCCTTCTGACGGAACCCGGCCAACGCATCCCAACGGCCATAACCCGGTAGCACGGTGGTGTTGAGGTTGTCGGCGTAACGCTGGCCCACCAGGGTCAAACCGGTTTCGGCGTACCAGCCCATTTCCGGTTTCCAGGTCAGGAACAGGCTGCCGTTGTGCTTGGCCACGTTGCTGATGCGCTTGCCTTCAAAGCCGTTGTTGTCCTTCTCGACCGTCGCGTCCTGCACGCCCACGCCACCGCGCACGTACCAGTTGCCGACAATCTTGCCGGTGCCGGTCAGCTCGATCCCGCGGGAACGTTGCTTACCGGAAAGCAAGGTAATGGTCGGGTTGAGCGGATCGCTGGTGCGACGGTTGTAGAGTTCCAGTTCGTAGACCGCCAGCGTGGTGCTCAGGCGATCGTCGAGCCAGTCGCTCTTCACGCCGATTTCCTTCTGCTTGGTCAGCTCGGGGCTCAGGTCGTTGGTGTTGCCGGCAGCGCCAGGCGTGATGCCGATCAAGCCACCGCCCACCGGGGAAAAGGTCTTGGTCCATGACGCATAGAAGGAATGATTCTGCAGCGGCGTCCAGACCAGTCCTACACGTGGGCTGGTGCTGTGGCTGTCGCGGTCCTCGGAAATGCCCCGCAGGTTGTTGGTCGATTCGATGTCGAAGGTGTCATAGCGCAGACCGCCCAACAGTTGCCATTCGTCGTTCAGGCGCAGTTGGTCCTGCACGTACACTGCACGGCTTTCGACTTCAGTGTGGTTGTCGCTGGACACCTGCATGCGTCCGGTGTGACGCAAATTGCGATTAGGGCTGTTCAGGTTCAGCGCCGGAACGGGCCGACTGCCGGGGCCGGTCGTGGCGGCGGTGTACAGGATCGGGTCGCGGCGCTGGCTGCCGATCTCGATGCCGGTCAGCAATCGATGCTCAAGGCCAAAGGTATCGAAACCACCCTCCAGCTCAACGTTGTTAAACACGTTGCGGGTATTCAGGTCCTGCTGCCAGTGCTGGCGCGTGACCGAGTTGGTCGCCGGGGTGTAGCCCGTCAGGTAGGTGTTGTCGAAATCGCTGTTGAGCTTGAACACACCCAAGGTCTGACGCAGCTGCCAGTTCTCGTTGATGTCATAGCTGAGTTTCGAGCGCAGGGATTGCGACTTGTCATCGATGAAATCGTTATCGCTGCCGTAGGTCGTATCCCGTCCGACATCTGCCGGGCGTCCGTTGACACCGGGAATTCCGCGATCCGGCGTACGGTTGTAGCGGCTGTATTCGTACTGCACCAACCAGTTGAGGTCGGGTGTCAGTTGCCAGCTCATCGACGGCGCGAACAACTGGCGATTGCCGCTGACGCCATCGCGGAAACTGTTCTGATCCATGTTGCCCATGTTCAGACGCAGGCTGATGTTCTCGCTGGGGTCAGTGCTCAGGTCCGCGTAAAGGCTGCGCAGATCGTTGCTGCCACCTTGGGCTTCGATGGTCGAACGGCGGCCGAATTCCGGCAGCTTGCTGACCCGGTTGACGATCCCGCCCTGACTGCCACGGCCGTACAACACCGCCGCCGGCCCCTTGAGGACTTCGATGCGCTCGATGTTGTGCAGGTCGCGCACGTACTGGCTGTCGTCCCGAATACCGTCCAGGTAAAAGTCGTTGCTGGCGTCGAAACCGCGAATGCGCAAGCTGTCGAAACGGGTGTCGGCGCCGCTGCTGACGTTGGGCATTCCGCTCAGCGCCGTGCCCAGATCGTTGGTCCCGTAATCGACGACGTTCGAGGTTTTTATCGAGTCGATGGCTTGTGGCACGTAGCGTACCGGCGTGGCCGTGCGGGTCGCTGTGCTGGTTTCTTTCACACGTGGATCGTCGGCCTCTGCTTCGGCGCTGATCGAAGTTGCCGGCAGGGTTGTAGGCGCGGCGTAGGAAAAACCGGCAGATAGCAAGGCAGAGAGCCCAAGACTGAAGGGCGTAAGACGAAATGGGGCAGGCATTAAGGACGCATCCGTAGGATTTTGGGTAGTATCGTGAAGGGTGCGAATGGTAATGCTTGCTATTTACTTTCGTGAATTATTCCTGAGAAGTTCCTTTGTTTGATTGTTTCAATTTGTGTCGTAGTTGTTACAGGAAGGATTTGCAGCATTCGACCGATTCATGAAACAGACTGAAAGCCATTCCGGCGTTTTTTAGAAACTGTCGCAGGGCTAACCTGCCGGCATCGATTTTTCCTACCTTATCGCCGGAGCCTTCCCATGATCCTTCACTACATTTACGACCCGTTGTGCGGCTGGTGCTGCGGCGCAAAACCACTGGTGCAAGCCGCTCAGGCCGTTCTGCCGGTGATTGCCCATGGCGGCGGCATGATGACCGGCGCCAACCGCCAGAGGGTCTCGCCACGTTTGCGTGACTACGTGATGCCCCACGACCGACGCATCGCCGAGTACACCGGTCAGCCATTCGGCGAAGCGTATTTCGAAGGGTTGCTGCGTGACGAAACGGCGGTGTTCGACTCCGCTCCGCCGATTGCCGCCGTACTCGCGGCGCAGCAGGTGGCTGGCCGTGGGCTGGAGTTGTTGGGCCGTTTGCAGAGCGCGCATTACGTGCAAGGGCGGCGTATCGCCGATGAAGCCGTGTTGATCGAACTCGCCAACGACATCGGCCTGGAGCCCGAAGCCTTCCTGTCAGCGTTTGAAAACGCCGATACCGATCGCCACATCAAAGCCAGTCGCGCCTTGTTGGCCAGCGTCGGCGGCCATGGTTTCCCGACTTTCGCCCTGGAGCAGGATGGCCAGTTCACGTTGATCGACATCAGCCCGTGGCTCGGCAAGCCGCAAGCTTTCGCGGCATGGCTGAGTCAATCGCTTCCCGCAGACGCCGCGACATCCGAGTTTCAAGCCTGTGGCCTCAACGGCTGTGCCCACTGAATTCTCCCGGAGCCTCTCATGGATAACCTGAGCCTGATCAAAAGCACCTACGAAGGCGCCAACTCCCAGGAAAATGCGCGCAACACCGCCGCAGCCCTGGCCGATGACGCTCGCTGGACCGAAGCCGCAGGCTTTCCCTACGCCGGCACCTACGTTGGTTTTGACGCCATCGTCGAGAATGTCTTCAAGCGTCTGGCCACGGAATGGGAAGGTTTTCAGCTGAAGATCGAGGACTACGTCGCACAGGGAGACAAGGTGTTTGCCTACGGCAATTACAGCGGAATCTACAAAGCTACCGGCCGGCCGATGAATGCTCGCGTCGCCCATTTGTGGACCATCGCCAATGGCAAAGTTACCCATTTTGAACAATTCGTCGACAGCCACACCGTGCAACGGGCAATCGTGGACAAGTAATTTCTTAGACGATTTTCACCTATTCACAGACGATTCATGAAATTGACACATGGTTAAGGGCGCGGATAGGATTCGCCCCAACGCCTGTGGCTAACCGCCATGACTCAAAAAAATAAAAAGGCCCGCTCCGCGATTTATCGTGGGCGGGCCTTTTTGTTTTCGGGTGAAAAAAGAGTGCGATAGCGCCGTTTCAGCCGTTCGACACAGCGCGTATCAACCCGAAATAAGGAAAAGAACAAAATGTTGAATAAGCGAATCAGCCTGATCGCTCTGGGGATGTTGAGTGCGACACAGGCCATGGCTAACGACCAGGCCGAATCCAAGGGTTTTGTTGAAGACAGCAGCCTCAAAGTGCTGCTGCGCAATGCCTACATCAATCGTGACTACAAAGACAGTCGTGAGGACAAAGCCGAGTGGGGCCAAGCGGCCATCGGCACGTTCTCGTCCGGTTTCACCCAAGGCACCGTCGGAGTGGGTGTGGATGCGTTCGGTCTGTACGCACTGCGTCTGGATGGCGGCAAGGGTCGCACCGGCGCGCAAGGCATCGACTTCTTCAAGAAGGGCGACAGCGGCAACGCGGCTGACGACCTGTCGAAGGGCGGCGCAGCGGTCAAATTCCGTCTCTCCAGCACCACGCTGACTTACGGCGACCAGATGCCGGCCCTGCCGGTGCTGAACTACGACAACGCACGCCTGCTGCCGGAAAGCTACACCGGCACGCTGATCACCTCCAAGGAGATCAAAGGCCTGGAACTGAACGCCGGTCGTTTCACCGCCGAATCGCGCAAAAGCGCGGAAGGTCGTGACAGCGGTGGCCTGAAGTCGATCAACGTATTGGGCGGTAGCTACCAGTTCACCGAGCAGTTCAAGGCGGCGGTGTACGCGTCCGACGTTGAAGACGTGTTGAAGAAGCAATACGTGAACGCCAACTACGTATTCCCGATCGACAAGGATCAGTCCCTGACCCTCGACTTCAACGGCTACCGCACCAAGCTGGACGATTCCTACGTCCGCGAAAGCGGTGCCACCGGCGACGACAACAAGATCTGGAGCCTGGCAGCCACCTTCGCCACCGGCCCGCACTCGTTCACCGTCGCTCACCAGCGCAGCACCGGCGACAGCAACCTGGGCTACGCCTACGGCGGCTATCAGAAGGATCAAGGTCGCGTCGGTGACGGTGGCAACACCATCTACCTGGCGAACTCCTACTGGTCCGACTTCAACGCTGAAGACGAGCGCAGCTGGCAGGTCGGCTACGGTCTGGATTTCAGCACGTTCGGCGTTCCGGGCCTGAGCTACAACGTGGCTTACGTGCGCGGCGACAACATCACCACTTCCACCAGCGAAGGCGGTACCGAGCGCGAAATCTTCAACCAGTTCAAGTACGTCGTGCAAAGCGGCCCGGCCAAAGACCTGAGCGTGAAACTGCGCAGCTCGATCCTGCGTGTTTCGCAGAAGTCCAGTGAGTACAACGTCAGCGGCAACGAAGTCCGTGTGTTCGTCGATTACCCGATCAACATTTTCTGATGATCGGTTGCCGTATCGAGGCCTGATTAGAGGCTGAGAACGAAGAAGCCCCGACTGGTTCGGGGCTTTTTTGTGGGCGGCGCGAGGCTCTAGGTCGCGGCAAGCGCATCAGGTGCTCAACGACTAACGACGCAAAATGATCAAAACGAGCATCCAGAATGATTGATTTGCGCAATCTGTAAGGGTGGCATAAGATAATTTTGACTGAATCAATCACTCTTGTGATCGATTCAGTCAGTTTCGAGGTGAAACACGTCTTACCCCACAATTATAAAAGGAGACCCTCGTGGCCCAATTTCCTATCAAGCGCACCATAGAACGCATCCCCGGCGGCATGATGATCGTGCCCCTGCTGATCGGTTCGCTGGTCGCCACCTTCATGCCTGATACGCCCAAGTTTTTCGGCTCCTTCACCAACGCACTGTTCACCGGGGCGTTGCCTATCCTCGCGGTGTTCTATGTGTGCATGGGCGCGAGCATCAACATCAAGGCCACGCCTTACCTGCTCAAGAAGGGCGGCACGCTGCTGATTACCAAAGTCGGCATCGCCGTGCTCATCGGTATCGTGCTCGGGCATTTCCTGGGTGAGCAGCCGATTTCGTCAGGCCTGTTCGCCGGCATCTCGACGCTGGCGGTGGTTGCCGCGATGAACGACACCAACGGCGGCTTGTACATGGCGCTGATGGGGCAGTACGGTCGCTCCGAAGACGTTGGTGCCTATTCGGTCATGTCCCTGGAGTCAGGCCCGTTCCTGACCATGGTCACCCTCGGCATCGCCGGCCTGTCGGCGTTCCCGTGGCCGACGCTGGTGGGCAGCATCCTGCCGCTGGCGCTGGGCATGTTGCTGGGCAATCTCGACCGCGACATGCGCGACTTCCTGGCCAAGGCCGTTCCGGTGATGATCCCGTTTTTCGCTTTGGCGCTGGGCGCCAGCCTGGATCTGCACAACGTCTGGCAGGCCGGTTTGCTGGGTCTCGGCATGGGTGTCGCCGTCGTTGTGTTGACTGGCATTCCGCTGTTCTTCGCTGATCGTTTGACCGGTGGCACGGGCGTCGCCGGTGTCGCTGCAGCTACCACCGCCGGGAACGCCGCAGCCGTTCCTGCGCTGATCGCGGCAGCCAATCCGGTGTACGCCGAAGCGGCCAAGAGCGCGACCATATTGGTAGCCGCCTGCGTGGTGGTCACCGCGATTCTTGCGCCGATACTCACTGCAGCCGTCGCCAAGCGCGTACAAAAGCGCAACCCTGTCGTCATCCCTGAGCAGGAGATCGAACCTCAAAAGCAGGAGGCGTTGCGATGAGGATTCTGATCATCGCCGATGATCTGTCCGGCGCGGCGGATTGCGCCATCGGCTTTGCGAGTGTGGGGCTGCAAACGGTGGTCACGCTCGATCCGCTGAACGACTCGGCCGATGCTCAGGTGATCGCTGCTGATACGGACACTCGCCGCCTCTCTGCGGCGCAGGCCGCCGAGCGCACCGTCGCTGCGTTCAAGGCGCTGCATCAGCCTGGGCAGCGGTTGTACAAGAAAATCGATTCGACCCTGCGCGGTAACTGGGCAGCGGAAGTCGCTGCCCTGCAACCCTTGGCCGGCCTGGCGATCGTTGCCCCGGCATTCCCTGCTACGGGGCGCACGTTGCGCGGCGGTCGGGTCTTCGTGAACGGTCAACCGCTGGAAACCACCGATACCTGGAAGCTCGAAAACGCTGATCGCCCAGCTGACGTAGAAGCGATGCTCATCGCCGCCGGCCTGAGCACTGCGACGCTGGATCTCGACACTTTGCGCGGCAACGAAAATGCGCTCGCGCAACACATCACCGAAGTCGCCCGCAGCGGCACGCAAGCGCTGATCGTCGATGCACAAATCGAAGACGATCTGCTGACCCTCGCTCGCCTGACGGCGTCGATGGATCAGCCGCTGTTCTGGATCGGTTCGGGAGGCCTGGCGCGGGAAATCGCCAGTCTTCCGGATTTCGCCGAAACGCGGTTTACGGCCATCGAACCGACCGCTCAGGAAAAAAACCAGGCGCCGATTCTGATCCTCGTCGGCAGCCTTTCCGGCGTCTGCGAGCGGCAATGCGCGCTGCTCAAGGAGCGCGGCGGTGTCAGCGAATTGGTCGTCCCGCCTGAGGTCCTTCGCCAGGGCGTCGCCCATGAAGATTGGGCAACCTGGCAAACACGCATCGGCGAACAACTTGATGGCTGGAGCGATCTGCTGCTTCGCATCGGCCGCGATGACGCTTTCGATCCGCACGAAGGTGCACAACTCTCGACGATGCTGGCCGTGCTGGTCGAACCGCACTTCGCCAAGGTCGGCGGCCTGATCGCCACAGGCGGCGAAACGGCGCGGGCCATTTTGACCACCGTCGGCATCGACAGCCTGCAACTCATCACCGAAATCGAGGCCGGCGTTGCCTTCGCCCGCCCGACTGTTTCCCGGCAAGGCCATCGTCCCGGCATCGTGACCAAGGCCGGCGCGTTCGGCACCGATCACGCTTTGTATGCGGCATGGCAACACCTGAGCGACAGCGCCGATCGCTCCTCGCCCCAACGCACACGAATCCAAGGACTCGAATGAACACTATGAGCAATTACCTCCCTATCATCGGCATCACCATGGGCGACGCCTCGGGTGTCGGTCCGGAAATCGTGGTCAAGAGCCTGACTCACGACATCGTCTATCAACAGTGCCGACCGCTGGTGATTGGCGATGCGCGCCGTCTCGAACAAGCCAATGTGATCGTCGGCGGCAGCGCCAAAGTGCGCCGCATCAAGGACGCGTCCGAGGCACGCTACGAGACCGGCGTGATCGACTGCATCGACCTCGACCTGATCCCCGACGACCTGCCATTCGGCGAACTCTCGCCCATCGCCGGTGACGCCGCTTACCAATACATCGCTCGTGCCGTAGAGCTGGCGCAGGCCAACCAGATTGACGCGATCTGCACCGCGCCGCTGAACAAGGAAGCGCTGCACGCCGGCGGCCACAAGTACCCTGGCCACACCGAAATGCTCGCGCACCTGACCAACGTCGATGAAGTTTCCATGATGCTGGTGGCACCGCAGCTGCGGGTGATTCACGTAACGACCCACATTGGCATCATCGACGCGATCCGCAAGATCGAGCCGGGCCTGGTCCAGCGCACCATCGAGCGCGGCAACGCGACGCTGATCAAGGCCGGCATCGCTCGCCCGCGCATTGGCGTGTGCGGGATCAACCCGCATGCCGGTGAAAACGGCCTGTTCGGTTATGGCGAAGAGGAAGAAAAAATCATCCCTGCGGTGAAGCTGTTGCAGGAACGCGGCCTCGACGTCACCGGCCCGCTGCCAGCCGACACCCTGTTCTTCCGCGCCGGACGTGGTGACTTCGATCTGGTGGTCGCGATGTATCACGACCAGGGTCACGGCCCGGTCAAGGTGCTCGGCCTGGAAGCAGGCGTGAACGTCACCGTCGGCCTCGACGTGATCCGCACCTCGGTCGATCACGGCACCGCGTTCGACATCGCCGGCAAAGGCATCGCCGATGAGCGCAGCCTGCTTGAAGCGCTGCGCCAGGGCGCGGAACTGGCCACGCGACGGGGATGAGCCGCAGGGGCGCTGTCGTGTAAGATCGACCACCGTCCACCGTGCGAGACCCGCCATGAAAGCCTCCGAACGCCACCGCGCCATCCTTGACCTCGTACGCATCGGCGATGCCAACGTCGAGCAATTGAGCGCGGCCCTCGGCGTTTCGGAAGCCACGGTGCGACGCGACCTGACCATGCTCGCCAAACAACGGCACCTGGTGCGCACCTACGGCGGCGCCACCGCCGTGGTCGGCGTGCATGAACCGGAAGCTTCGCTCGAAGAGCGCAAAACCAGCCAGTGGGAACAGAAAGACGCCATCGCCCAAGCGGCGGCGGCGCATGTCCAGGACGGCGACACCGTCCTGCTCGACGGCGGCACCACCTGCGCCGCGCTGGCCCATCACCTGTGCTCGCGACAAGACGTGCACGTGGTCACCAACAACCTGCTGGCAGTGATGACCCTGGCCAATGCGCCGGGCATTCGCCTGACCTTGATCGGCGGTGACTTGCGCAGTTCGAGCATGAGCACGCTGGGGCCGTTGGCGGAGTTGACCTTGAGCCGGTTGAGCGTCGACAAAGCCTTCCTCGGCGCGGACGGTGTGGTTGCAGAGTTTGGTTTGTGCGAGGCGAGTGCGCAGCAAGCGTATCTCAAGGAATGCATCATCAAACGCGCGGCGCAGATTGTGGTACTCGCCGACACAGACAAACTCGGCCGTGCGCGGCAACAGCACTGGACGCCGATTGAGCGGGAGTGGCGGTTGATTACCGGCGCCGCTGCCGATGACGCTGCGCTCGCACCGTTTCATGCCCTCAAGCAAATCACCGTTGAAACCGTGATCGTCGATTAAAACACCGATCTGTAGGAGCCGGCTTGCCGGCGATGGTGTCCTTAAAATCGCCATCGCCGGCAAGCCGGCTCCTACGAAAAGCGATCTCCGCTCTGTCGGCGAATTCTGTTTCCAAGACGTGTCGCAAAAAGTGAAAAATTGCGACAGGTTATGGCGTCATGCATTACACCACGTAACTAATGATGTTCCCGCCCCCACCTTTATCCCCACCCCCCAAACTCCTACATTGAGCTCCAACACCTACCCATCATCCCGATGAGCAGGTCACTGGAGATCTTCCTCATGCCTTTTGTAAGCGTACGCATTACCCGCGATGGCGTTACCTCTGAGCAGAAAGCTCAGGTGATCGCTGAAATCACTGAAACACTGGAACGCGTCCTCAAGAAGGACCCGCACCTGACCCACATCGTGATCGAAGAAGTCGACACCGATAACTGGGGCTACGCCGGGATCACTACCACCCAGTACCGCAAGCAACTGGCTGAGAAGGAGGGCAAGTCGTGACTGCGTCGGTCTCCATCGATTTCGTCTCCGACGTGGTGTGCCCTTGGTGTGCATTGGGCGCGACGGCGTTAGAGCAGGCGATTGAGAACGTGGCGGGTGAAGTTTCGGTGGAGCTGACCTACAAGCCGTTCGAGTTGAACCCGAACATGCCGCCTGAAGGCGAGAAAGCCGTCGAGCACTTGATGCGCAAATACGGGCGCACCGCTGAAGACGTCGCCTCCGGCAAAGCGATGCAGATCGCTCGCGGTGAAGCACTCGGTTTCAAGTTTGACCTGGAGAAGCGCACCCACTTCTACAACACATTCGATGCTCACCGTCTGCTGTTGTGGGCGTTACAGCAAGGGCGGCAAGTTGCGCTGAAGAAGATCCTGCTACGCGGTTACTTCACCGACGGCCAGAACCCGAGTGATCGCGAGACGCTGGTTCGACTGGCAGCCGAAGCGGGGCTGGATGCAGCGGCGGCGCAAGAGGTGTTGGCGTCCGGAGCGTTCGCCAAAGAAGTGCGTGAGCTGGAAGCTTTTTACCAGCAGCACGGCATCAATTCGGTGCCGGCCATGATCCTCAACGGTCGGCACTTGGTGTCCGGTTCGCAGTCGGTCGAGTACTACGAACAAATGTTGAGACAAATGGCGAAGGAACCCGCCGAAGCCTGATTCATTACTTTTTCAAACCATCATTTATTAGTAGAGGTTCATCATGAGCAATTCGAAAAAAGTCATCGTAATTACTGGCGCTTCCCAAGGTCTCGGCGCCGGCATGGTTAAAGCTTTCCGTGATCTGGATTACAAAGTTGTCGCCACTTCCCGTTCGATCAAGCCATCCACCGATCCGGACATCCTCACCGTGGCCGGCGACATCGGCAACCCGGAAGTCGCTCAACAAGTGATCCGTGAAGCCATCGCACGTTTCGGCCGCGTCGACACCCTGGTCAACAACGCCGGTATCTTCGTCGCCAAACCGTTCACCCAGTACACCGCTGAAGACTACGCCAACGTGCTGTCGGTGAACCTGAACGGCTTCTTCTACATCACCCAACTCGCCATCACCGAGATGGAAAAACAAGGCAGCGGCCATGTCGTCAACATCACCACCAGCCTGGTCGACCACGCTATCGACGGCGTGCCATCGGTACTGGCTTCGCTGACCAAAGGTGGCTTGAACGCGGCGACCAAATCCCTGGCCATCGAATACGCCAAGCGCGGGATTCGGGTCAACGCGGTTTCCCCAGGCATCATCAAGACGCCGATGCACGGTGAAGAAACCCACGCAGCGCTGGGCGCTCTGCACCCGGTCGGGCACATGGGCGAGATCAGCGACATTGCGCAGGCGGTTGTGTATCTCGACAGCGCTAACTTTGTTACGGGTGAAATCCTGCATGTGGATGGTGGGCAGAGCGCGGGTCACTAAGACCGGCTTTTCCAAACTGCGGAAACAACAAAAACCCTCGTCTTGCGACGAGGGTTTTTTTATTTGCCTGCCACATTAATCGGTCAGTTGGCTGGTGTTATCGCGGATGATGTCGTAATAGTGGCCAGCAATGATTGTCCCTGCCACAGCGCCCAAAAGGAGTTGAGTTAATTTCATGAGTTTTTTCACCATTGACGGTTTCAACACTGAACATTTCGCACACGATGAGCATATACAGCAGCTATTGCAGGGGTGGAAAAAGTCGATTGACCGCTACCTGCGCAATGTTGAAAAGGCGACTGGAGAATCCTGCTGTGATGCACCTTGGTGGTACAACGAGCGGACCAGCATCAGTGTTCTAGCGGGCGCGGCGTGGATCAATCAGTGGTCCGCGCTTGAGGAGTACAGCACGACCAAGCGCGGGGCCCCAGATGAAAACCTTGAGAAAAACCATCGCACCGGTCGTGCCGATCTGATGGTGCAAACACCCGATGTTTCTTTTGCATTCGAAGCCAAGCAGGCATGGCAACGAATCGGGACGCGCACCGCAACGGGTCCTCGTAGCAAGAACATCTTCAAGAAAAAGAAATCTGCCTGGAAAGATGTTAGAGAGTTGAGCGTGCAGGAAGCGGACTACCGATTTTCAGCTACTTTCGCCGCGCCTTTCTTTCCCGATTCCGATTTCGAGAAGCTACTGGAAAACTCGGGCAAAAAGCCGGTAACGGCCTACATCAAGGCTTGGTACGAAGAACTTCATGAGCAATTGAGTAGCCAGACACGTGGTCGGACCCATTACGTGGCGGCCTACTTTCCGGACCCGGAGAGTGGTTTGGTTACCAGCACGTCCGGGTTTCATTATCCGGGGGCTGTTCTCATTCTTGAGCAGTGCCAGAAGGGCAATTAGAGCGTCGCGTGATTCACTAAGGCCTGCGTGCCAAACCTCGGAAACAATAAAGCCCTCGCATCGCTGCGAGGGCTTAGTTGTTTCTGGTACAGGGGATCGAGCCTCTAATCTTCTGATTACGAAAGAGAAGCTTCATACCTATAAAGCTCACCGAAAAGATATTTGGGGTTTGTGGAGCTCCTCTTTTTGAGCGACAGGAGCTCCACGGAGTTTGAGCGGGTTTTTTTGCGTGCAGCGTTCTATTCAATCGGGTCGAGTTGGTCCAGCGCCCGGTTCACCGAGAGTTCTGCCACCATCAGAATCTGGTGAACGCCCAGCAGGGAGTTGCGACTTGGCCCCGTCTCTCGGTCTGCCACATCCATGGTGATAACGCTGGCGGATGCCAGCGACTCGCTGACACAACCCAGCAAGGTTTGGATGTCGACTTCCGGGTTGACGCTGTACATCGCGCAAGGCTTGCGCGGGGTGGCTTTGATGTCGGCGAAGGAGGCGTGGTGATCATCCTCGTCGCGGGTTTCGGAGCTTTCGTTCGGAGATGCGTTATCTGCATCCGGAGGATCAGGGGTTACTTTACGCATGAGTACGTTTCCCTATTGGGTGCCGACCCTTCCCGCCGCTAAGTGAAAAGGGTGGCAGCTGCACGCAGGTTAGCGGACCGGGGAACGTCTCAAAGCCGGTGCGCCCGAAGGCGCCCTGCATACAGCCACCATCAAACCGCAGGCATGGAAAAACACCTGTGGGATGGATGCACGTGCAAAAGACGAACCTCGAGCCGCTAAGCCCGACCACTGATGAGCAGTGGCAGGTCAACGATAGAGCCCGGGCTTTAGCCGCACAAGCCGGCGGATTCTGGGGTAACTGTAGGCAATGCCGCAAGGTTTTGTAGCTTTCAGGAAGTGACGCGAAACGCGATTAAACAAGCACCTCTAAACAAGCCGTACATCCCACATACCAGCCTTTCAAGGGAGCATTTCCACCGAGCGATGAGGACATCTCCGACGACTTTTCATCAATTGAGCTGTATCGGTGTGCTTGGGCGACGACGATATAAGATGCCCAACCAACGCTCACTATCAAGGCGACCATGACCGAAATATCCCTGAGCCTGCCGGAAGACCTATCGCACGCTCTCGCCGATCTGGCCAGGATGAATGGCCAAAGCGTGAGCCATTTTGTGACGGACATACTTCGCGAATACATCGAGCATGAACAGACACCGACTGCTCAGATTGAGCTGGCGGCGGAGGAGGCAGATCAGGGTAAATTCGCCTCCGATGATTAGGTAGCGGCAATACGCGCCCGGCGCTGGAGCCGGAATGTAGGTTGAAGGCGGAAAGAGACCGAAAAAGGGACACCCGCTTTTTCCGGTGCAGGGACTGGGTCATTTTTCAGAACTGTCGTTTTGCCTGTTCGGCGTAGGCCAGACAAAAATAAACCTGAGCGCAGACCTTCATCGAGCACACCTGGATTGAGAAGCTGGTTTGCCATTGACTCAGCCAGTTCAGGGCGCTGAAGAATTCGGCTCATGCACTGCGCTTTTTTATGGGGACGCCAAAATTATTGCCAATTCATAATTTCGCATAAAGATCCAAGTGTGAACCTTTGGTACAGAATTCGGGGCATTAGACGGTTTTGTAACGTGAGCGAAGTTCGGCAGGAGCAGTGCGAAGAGGCGTGGGTTTCAGATAGGGCGAGGTGTGGACGAAATGTGGACACTTCAGAAACAACAAAGCCCTCGTATTTCTACGAGGGCTTCGTTTTGTATGGTGGCACCAGACAAACGGTAGATAGCGCGTAGCCTAGATTTTCTGCGGGTCTGGAAATCTGTGGAAATTTTGTCGTACCCCAACCAGTAACTATTTGTGGATTAGCTATTTATGGATTTCATTGGTATCGAACTCGGGAGTGTGTCATCGCCAAGCACGCGAAATTAAACTTCGAGGGCTCCATCTATTCAGTTAGCGAATCCATTAGCGAATTTTGAATATAACAAGGCTGAGTACGAAAGCGGGTTGCATGAAGAGTGGAAAGAGAAGCTGCACGGAATAGGGGTCGGAGACGGTGGAATTGAAGATATTTTCGACTTGCTTCGTAATATCGGATATGCCCCGAGCTTTGCTCGCTCTGCAAAGCATATTTGAAAGAGGGCGGGTTATTCTCGGCTACCTCATTCGTTCAACTAATTAACAATAAGGTCAGCGAGGGCCGCAGGAGGAATAAGGAAGGGCTCTGGAAAGCGCGTAGGTAGGAGATCAGAGCAAGGCCCAAGGAAATGCCAAGCTCAACCCATGGGGATTGAATTTATTCATTGCATAAGTGTCTATTTTTAAGAGTGGTGGCAACAGTTACAACGTCACATTATGTTGCAGGTAGGTGATTGGATATGGATACGCTGACCCGCGAGCATCGTAGCTGGCTAATGAGTCAGATTAAAGGAAAAAACACTAAGCCTGAAATAAAGGTTCGTCAGCTAATATATGCACTGGGCTATCGTTATCGACTGCATGGAAAACAGTTGCCTGGCTGTCCCGACATAGTGTTTTTTGGTAAAAAAAAGGTGATATTTGTTAATGGATGTTATTGGCACGGGCATTTAAATTGTCGCTATGCAGCACTTCCTAAGACCAATATTGAATTTTGGAGTGATAAAATTGCAAAAAATAAAGAGAGGGATCATAGGAATGTCGCAGCTCTTGAATCGGAGGGTTGGAAAGTTGCAGTGATATGGCAGTGCGAGATTCGATCGCCTGAATTGTTGGTCGAAAAAATTAAAAATTTTCTCTCGAACAATAAATATTAAATAGGCAGAAACCAAGTTTCTTTATTGTTTGTTTGTCAATACTGTTCAATTGAAAACCCAGCAAACTATTGCATAGTTTAATAAGGATTCCGCGCCCCGCGCCTTCGTAGGGGCGCTTTGTATGGGCTTACATAGATTTATCCTCAATCAGCGCATAATGCTCGGAGACCTCGCCTGAGGCGAAGTCATCCGTCTGTATCAGAACTGAAACTGAACCGCCTCAACTCCTAGGTAATA
Organism: Pseudomonas sp. GM60; assembly: GCF_000282415.1. Lineage (NCBI taxonomy): Bacteria > Pseudomonadati > Pseudomonadota > Gammaproteobacteria > Pseudomonadales > Pseudomonadaceae > Pseudomonas > Pseudomonas sp. GM60. The sequence continues at coordinate 49,879 of NZ_AKJI01000023.1, read as the reverse complement.
CACCTTGAGAATACCATTGCGTTCTCGTTCGATAAAATAGAGGAGTATGACGTCATTTTTTCCTGGCTTGTGTAAGTCATTATGACGTCAAAACTCTCTTGGAGTTTAATCGGGGGATGAGTTTGCATGGTAATCGAGTCCGACTCTTGATAGGTTAGTACCAAGTCTTTGTAGCAGATTCAATGCGTACTCGTAACGCAGTTGTCCGACGATCTTGGCACTGTTTTCTCCAAATACAAGGCCTGTCTCTGAGTCATTTAATCGACCGATAATAAGCTCGCCCATTTGGTTTTCAAACTTACCATTGTTTTTTGCAAAAAATTGCTCCCATTGTGGGTTTTTATTAGCTAAACCCATAGGGCAAAAAGAGTAACAACCGAGGTGTGGTTCGTCTTTTATAAAAATAAAAATATTTTGGTTTGCTTCTCTTAAAGCAGTCTCGTCAGAAACTTTTTGGAGATGTACAGCCATAAATGGGAGGTAATTTCCAAGTCTTCCGTACCACCCAGTTTTCTTTTGTCCTGGCACTAAATCGCAGGCCGGGGATAAACAAGCCCAGAGCTCTTTGCCTAGTTCAATTATGTGTCCTGTCATGAGGTGTGAGTGTTCGAAGTTTGATTTCATGCAAGCATGATTGTTGAGGCGCTTGAGAATAGTGCTTTTGTCTTTTTGTAGATCTATGCTCGGAAAAAATCGCTCGAAAGTTTTCGCTTCGCCAACGGCATTTAAATGTGTAGCAAGTTTATCCGCATAGGCGTCGATGTCCGATCTTAAGTTGTCTCCAAGAGACTCCCAATGCCGGTCTACAGTGTGTTTCAGAGTCTGTTTTCGATCGATACATGAGCCACTAAATATTTTCTGCATCCATCCTGCTTGTAGAAAGCGGTCTTTTAATACTCGTGATTCGGCGATGATACCATGCTCGTCCATCTGCGCGCGCATACGAGCCATTAATAGTTGGTGAGGTGAGGGCTGCCAATTTTTTATTGCAGTCATCAATTTCCCGGGAAGATCTTTCGGAGCATTGGATTTATCTACAACTGTTAAAAATAATTTGTCCGTTTTTATCCAGTTGAAGTTTTCACTCCATGTCCATGATACTTCACCATGTGATGTTTCTGAGAATTGACCTGCGATATCATCTTGCTTCTCTGCGATTAGCCATTTTGCCCAAAGGGTGTTTTCTAGTTTTTTACCAGTGTACTGGCTGAGTAACTCTTCGATAGACGACCATTCTGGCGACTTAAGTAACGAGCGACTGCCATTGTTATTCTGGCGAACATCTAGATATGTTTTCTCTGATATGGAGTCTGTTAGTTTTGACTTAATATCAGGGTCATCATTTTCCCATTCGGATATTGCATTTTCTATAATTTCTTTTGCGCGGCCCTCGATTGAGAGCGATGGTTCCTTGAGCATCAAGCCTAAGGTGATTTGACGTAACACAGGCTCTATCTTTTTATTTTCGCCTTTTGTGTAAACGATCACCATATTGAAATGATTATTGTCGGCGAGGTTGCGCAATATGCGAATTGCATTGTCACCAGTTCCATGGTCTCCGTCGAGATGAAAGTCCAATATCATTAAATCGCTATGATGAAGGTACGGCGCTATTTTGTCCTCACCTGATATAGTAATTTTTCTTCCGTCGTGGAAATCAACTAGCCAAGGACGTGGTCTTGTACGGCAATAGGTTAATATGTCCATTGCTTGTTTGGCGTCTCTTTCTTGCCCTTTCCATGGCAGGCTTCCATTCAACTCTTTTGCTATTAGGCCATCAAGGGAAGGGAATTCATCATCGACAACAATTACTGTTCTTATTGGCTCGATATAAGCTTCTTCTATAAGAGAGTCGTAGTCGCCTGGGAAAGGGGCGTTAAACTCTATGGGAGAGATTGACTCAAGCATGTTTAGCCCCTTTAAAATTTATCAAAAAATTTGCGCCAGATAATCTGGATTTTGTAGGAGTGTTACTATAAGCAATAGTGTGCCCGCCTGCGGCTAAGTTAGCTCGACAAAGATAGAGCCCCACCCCTCGACCACCACGCACCTTCGTAGTAAAAAAGAGAGTGAAAAGTTTTTCAATGTCGTCGGCATCAATTCCTGGGCCGTTATCGGAAACTACGATCTCATTGTCTATGACGTCGAGTAATATTTCTGGCCTTTCTCGGTTCGCAATCCAGTAGATAGAATTGTTTATTAGGTTTATGAAAACCGGATAAATTCTTTGAGGTTGTTCAAATATTGAAAATTTTTCAAATTCTTGAGTGGCTGTGAATTTTATATCGCAGGAATCTAGCGATTTACTTAGAAAGTTTTTTGTATACTCAAAAATGTCAGAGCCAGATATCCATTCTCGAACCTTCTCTCCTGACAGTTTTAGCGGAGAGAGGAACCGTAAGCGATCTGAAAGTTCAGAGTGGGCGTGATTTATTGCATTATATTGTTTGGTTTTTTTGAAGTCATTTGAAGATTCGCGCAGAGCATCAGAGATAGTTGATTCCAAGCCTTCTATTTCATGGCCAATAATTTCAACTGTGATGCCCAGTTGAGCTAAAGAGTTTAAGCGGGTAATCTCGTTTATCGCGCTTTCATAGCGCTCTAGAGAAAATGAAACCATAGCATCGATATCAATGCTTTCTTTTAGGCTGCGCAGGGTTGATATATATGCTGAAAATAATTCTTCATTCTCTTGGTCGAGTCGATCTCGCTCAGAGGCAAGAATATTTAATGTCTTCGTGAGTGAATTTTCTTCTGTTTCAAGAGATTCAAGAAAAGGTAAACTGGCTGCGTGGTATAGTTTATTTCTTTCGTCAACTAATGATATTAGCCGTTCTGTTTCTGCAGCAAGCAGATTTCTAGCCTCTGTGCCCCAGCGCTTTAAACGCTGTTGTAGTGAGTTGGCGTGTCTGCTGAGCTCAGAATAAGCGATATCTCTTGGTGATTTTGGCCTAACTTTTTCTAAACTGAATAGAACTGTACTATTCAGTTGTGAAATTAAGTCATTAGCGCGTACTGCCATCTTTCTGAAGGTTTTATAGCCTTCAGCCATTGAGCCTAAAGTCGTCGGTATTGATCCGAATGTAAGTTCACCGCGCGTGGCTTGAAGCTCTAGCAGCCTTTCGCGAAGTCGAAGGAGGTCTTCTTCATTTGTTGGAAGCTCCTGGCCTTGTGCGGAGAGCGCAATGCTTTCTAATTCATTACATAAACTTACGACTTTGGGGGTAAAGGCTTCTAACTTGCTTTTGAATTCCTTTCTTTGACGCGCACGAACATTTTTCTGTGCGGCTTCTGCCTTAATCTGTTTGTTGTTAGATTGAATCTCTGGAAGAACTAATTTTCTGATTTTAGAGTCTGTACCAAAGTAACGCCGAGCGGAGGTCATCAATAAATTTTCCACTAAGTCACGGAAGACCTTAGCGGCTTTATTGTCAATTATACCTTCTCGTCCCGCTTTGTCCTTTAAGTTTGGGTTGTGTGCCCTCGCAATTGCTACGCGTCCAAAGAGCCTACGATATGACCAGAACTCTCGTCCTGCGTGATTCGAGCGTCTTTTTTCGATTTCGAAAAAATCGTTATCCTCTCGTCCGTAAGGCATAACGCGAAGCCCATCGCGATATACCATAAATCCACCATGCTTCGCAGACTGTTCAAGTAGTTTTGACCACACCTCCTTCGGGTGAGAGGTGTTTTCTAGTGTTTGTTCAAAAGTTCCGATTCTCAGACGGAACGGACCAACCCGAGTGTCGGAGCGCACAGCACCAATTGACTTTGGAACTATAATAATTGGTTCATCCTGCCATTTCCCAAATACCTTTGCCGCTCCTCTAAACACTCCGAATTCGTCAAATTCACCTTCTAGAACATGCTCTAAATCTTCTAAATTGTTATAGTCAAAGGATTTGTTTTCCGAGATGATCTGTGTCGGAAGTTGGCCGTGCCAGGTCATAACCTTGTAATCAAAGTCGCTGATGGCGTAGCCACTTTTTACATCATCTTCCGAAAAAAATGGATCGGTAAAATTTGATAGCGTCTCTCGTAAGCGCTCTCTTGCTTGTTGTTCGGCTTGTTCCTGTGATGAGGATGCCAGTGTATTGAGTTGAGCTAGCAGGTCGAAAGAGATATCCGATACTAATAATGCTGTGCCGTGATCACTTGTATTGTTCCATACCGGCCATTGTGAGAAGTTTTCGTCGCTGAATGCTGAGCTGATAATCGCGCTTTCTATTAGGGAGCGGGTACTTTCCTTGTTGAAACTTTTTTCAACTTCTTCGTACCTTGCCCACGCTTGAATGATCCGCTCGTCGCGATCTATATTTTCACCACTTCCTGAAATATTGCCTAAGAGGCTAGTAAACAGGTTTGGTAGTTCCTTTAAGATATCTTCTTTGTTTGTTGACTCGATTATTGGTATCTCTACATCGTCCAGTAGTAGATACGGGTTTTCAAACAAGCGCCAGTCAATTAAGGCAACTACAAAAGGGGAGTTTCTTCTTTTCGACACAAACAGTAGTAGCGGCCCCAGCGCCGCGGCAGAAAGCCTACCTATCCCTTTTTGTCCTTGGCGTGGCCTGGGATTTAAGCCATTTCGGTCTTCTTCTTTAGTCTGATCTCCGCTTGCTTTTGAGTCAGTACCTACAACAAGCCATTTTTCAATGAACTCCTTACGATTCATACCATGACCATCGTCAATTAAGGAGCATATTGGCGTTGGTCCTTGGTAAATATGTAACGCTACATTTTTAGCATATGCGTCATACGCATTTTTCCAAAGTTCAGAAATTGCTGTGGGACAGTCAGCAATTTGCTCTCTTCCCAAGTGGTCTATTGTTCTGGCTCTGGTCTTAAACGAGATTGCTTCAATCATTTATTGACTCGCCTCCAATGCGTTTGATTATTCGTTAAGTTCCAGCAGAGCAGCTGCTATTGGAGAAATAAGTTTCTGCCCAAGGTCAACCGGGACTGCATTTCCTACCTGTTCTCCGGCTGCAATTAATCCGCCTTTAAATGTAAACCAATCAGGGAAGGTTTGAAATCTCGCAGCTTGTCTTACGGTAATGCCATGATGTTCTGTTGGGTGAACGAACCGCCCTTTTGAAGGGTTAATACATGCGGTTGTCATCGTTGGCCCTGGCTCCTTCGGGTCAATACGCCCATAAACATCCCGATGGCCGTTGTGCCCTGTATGACAGGGAAGGATACGGCCTGATTCACTTCTACTCCCACCGTTCAATGGTGTTGACTCAAAAACAGCCCGTATTGCATCAGAGTGCTGCATATGCCTGTTATTTTCGTCGTCTAGTATTGGCGGTTTTTCAAATACTGTACTTGCCGGAACCCACGCCTTAAGAAAGGGCTTTTTGAGTCTTTGAGATTCATTACCATGAGTCGGTGCGGGAGGCCATTCGATGTTAATATCAATGTCTGGTCGAATACCTAAGATGAATACACGCTTTCGTCGCTGGGGTAATCCATAGTCTCGCGCATCTAGTACTATAGGTTGCATTACTTTGTATTTTGAACGCTTCGCTTCGCGATAGAACTCTTCGAGAAAAGATTTATGACGATCCCAGAGCAAGCCGGGAACATTTTCCATTAGGAAAATCTTTGGTTGTAGTGTTTTAACAAATTTGAAATATCTGAGAATTAATTTGTTTCGCGGATCCGCTACCCCGGAATTATTTATCCTATGCACCGAGAATCCTTGGCACGGCGGACCACCAAGCAAAAGATCACATTCATTTCCACCAGAAAAGTGAGCTTGAACGAGAACCTCTGGAAGGAGTTTCAGAATGTCTCCCTCATATAGCTTTGTTTTTCCGTCGTTAGCCAAATTTGCTCTATATGTATCGCAGGCATGTTTGTTGAGCTCAACGGCTGCGGCTACTTCGAATCCTGATTTTTTAGCGGCTAAGGAGAATCCTCCCGCGCCGGCAAAAAGATCGACACACCTTAACTTTTTGATACGTATATCAAATGATGACATAAATTAAATTCAATCGAAAATTAGAAAAATTTATTGTGTTTTGGGGGGAGGTAAAGCTTTCCATATATGCGGACGACTGCGGCCAAGAGCTAAGATTAAGATCTAGAACCCTTTCTCCAAAAGCGTCATCAGTTGTGTATATTCTTTTACCGACACAACGATTCACGAACATTCCCCTAAGTTTCTACATGGTGGTTAATATTCCACCAATCATGGGGCGACCGGCCCCATCAATCCTTCACTGAGCTGCGCCCCAACGGCCGCGCTCAGATTGTGTGGGAATACTGCGCGAAATTTCGTCTCAAAGCACCGTTTTCGAGAAAATAAACTATGGTTCTCGGCTATGAAATGGATGGCATCAGATGAGGGGAGGCATCGAGCTGATACCTTCACCGGTAATCCACACACTCCCTCAGTTTTTCTGTATCTGTTGTGACGTACTCCACGTCGTCTTGATGAGGTCCTTGACCAGGTGCCGGTTGTGGCTCCGGTGGCTTCATCAGATCGGTGATCAGGGTATAGCGAAACCGGGGGGGGATACCTTGCTATCGTTGATCTCTAAGATCTTCCGTTAGCAGGCTTGATCCCACTGCAGTGATTCATCGTCTTGAGCACCCGATAATACTCGCAGAAGCGATTGACTTTGAACCGATGGTCCACGTTTTTGAACCTCGCTTGATCAGCCGCATGGATGAGCCTTTCGAGCCAGGAAAGCAGATCCGGTGGGATTGGAACTGGGTAATCCCCTAATGGTTTGGAGCCCTCGGCATTCACTTGGATTGTTCAGTGAGAGCTAGATCGTTAGTGATCTCGGATGAATGGAAAATGACTTAAAGTGCCAACATTAAAATTATCATTCGTCGGCGGAGTCTGTCTTTGGGGCAGGTCTAACAACCTGCGGACATTCTGCTTGAACCAGAACGACATAAATTTCGGCTTTCGTCCATGCAGAACATCATGAAAAATCCAGTAGATCTCCTCCAAGAAACAATCGAAGATGAACGGTATCTGCTAAGTGGTTATGAAAAACCTTCAGAAGCTCTGACATTTGAGGCGGTTCGCGCTATCGACTTCGCTTTCTGTCGCGAACTAATCCCTGAGCTGCAGGGCTTGGATGATTCAGAGCGACAGATGGAAAACGTTCGCAAGCATGCGATCAATGCCGCCTTGCAACGAATTTTGCCTACCGAACTGAAGGCCGGTGTGCCCACGCTTTTTGCCTCTAACACGAGGACGGCCGAACAAACAGACGAGTTCCTGTTGCGAATGGGCTACCTCACGATGGCCGAGAAGCAGCTGAACTTATTGCGCTCCGGTGCTCTTAAGGCTGAGATCGACCAGCGCAAATTGAGAGGAATGAAGCTACTAGTGCTGTCAATCAATGATGCGACTGCTTACCGAGAGCAGATCGGGTCCCAAGGACTGAGCTGGCTCAGCGATATGACAGTTGCAGAAGATCGCCAAAAAGAAGAGGCCTTGGAGCGCCGCCATGTGGAAATACTCCCTCGTCTAATTAAGTATCTGCGTAGCAACACATCTCCTGAAGAGCTACCGTTCATCGGTGTCGACGACTACTTTAGGGAATGGGCGGTCCTGTATCTGCGAAGAATCTCATTTAGAGATATGTTGGATGATAATGACCAATTTGGTGGTCGTCCATATTCGGCGTACATAGCGGTCTTGGAAGCGCTATCTGCGATGTCGCAGCAAAGGTTATGTTATGCCGGGCTTTTGAATGCAGATGATCCAAGGATCGGGATAAGAAACCTAATGACCGGCGGTGCACTTCGAGAGGACCTTGTCGAAGGAGTGGCCAGCTTTCTTCAAGCGACGCGAGAAGATGTATCTGACATTCTCGATCATCTCACATTGAGTCCGGGAAATGCCAAGGACCATCTGGAGCGTGGAGTACCTACGCTCGCACCTGTCGTTAGGACAAGTCAAGACCTCGTAGTGCTTCCAATGTATGGCCTGGAGCTAAACCCGTTCTCCTTTCTCTGGACAGAGTTGCGCAGACGGTACGAAAAAGAATGGTTTGAGGCTGCCAATCGGCGGGAGTCTCGATGGGTTTCTCAACTTCGGGACCAGTTTCCCTCACCTCGTTGGAGATGCACGGACGGCGTCAATATAAAACGAGATGGTAGGGTGGTCACGGATATTGATTTCGTTGCATATGATCCCGAGTGTAACAGTGTTATGCTCTTCCAGCTAAAATGGCAGCAGCCATTCATGAATGACGACAAGTTGCGGCGGAACAACGCAAGTAGTCTAGTCCGTGACAGCAACAGATGGATCGTGGAAGTATTGGACTGGATAGCGGCTGTTGGCATCAATGGGGTGGAAGAGCGTCTCTCGATCAAGTCTGATGGGGGCCTTTCCATCCATCTTGTCGTATTGGGGCGCTACTATGCTCATTTCACTGCTGCTGAAGATCACGACACACGAGCAGTTTGGTGTGACTGGGGGAACTTCCTGCGTCAACGCACACATAGTTCCCACGCGTCAGCCCTAGAGTTTGTTGCACTTCTTCGCGAGTCAGTGGAGCAGGCGACCACTCAGGTGGAGCCGGAATCGTTCTTCTTCCCTCTGGGTGACATCATGGTACTGGTCAATCCAAAACGAACAAATTCCACGAAATAAATCGTACAAGAGTACTAAGCGAAGAGAGCCCCGGAGAGGGGCTCCACAGGATGTTTTTGATTTTTTAAAAGTATTATCTATTTTTAGAAATTGGGAAGCTCCTCAATTACCTGTTTTGCATATTTTGCTGATGATCTACTTGCAGTGGTACTTATGGTGTCTGTTAGTACAGAGAGTTTGAGTCCTGCCCATCCCATAGCCCCAAACGGGGCGTAGCATTCGCGAACGAGGTAACTTACTTCATTGCGCAGAAACGAATCACGCATCCGAGCATTGCCTATCTTCATACGAAACTATCAAAGATCCACATTACAGGGTATGGAGCTGACGCTTAATAATTAACTTAATTGTAAGCTTGTAGTAATACCAGGTAGCGTCGCTTCGACCATTTCTTTTATTGATTAGAAACCAAACAATATGCTTGCGTTTCCAAGTCCATGGGTTATCTCGATTCCAGCGCTCAGCGATTTCTGTTTGGATAGTCTTCGCCTGACGGATGTGGCGTTGGCGCGTGGTATACGATCCGGTCAGCACGCCCGCCAGGAACAGCTCCATATCGTTCATATTCGACCCCCGATGTAAGCCGACACCACGTCGATACGAGCGTGCCCCAGCTCATAGCTGATTTGTGCTCGGGCCACTCGATCGAGGTGTCGGTCGAGCTGGTAGCAACGGCCACCGTTAATGGGTGCAGGATGCTGGGTGATTTGCTCATAGCGTTCGCACGCATAGGCTGCCCGCAATTCGTGGAAGCCCTTGAGGTTGTGCGTATGGAGGATATCTCGGGCGGGGCGGACGATTTCCCGTTGGAAGTCGAGGTAGCTTTCGTTCGGTGCCAGCAGGTCGCGGCTGCCGTCTGGTGAGACCTGTTCGGCAAATCTCAGTGCGTCACGAATATGATCATTTGCCGTAATCCAACGAGGTGCTGACGCGCCTGAACGGCCACCTTTGGTGCCGTCCTGGATGTTGATCTTGCCGAATTCCTTGGCTTCAACTTTTAGACGGGGAAGGTCGGCCAAAATCGTCTCGCGTAAGCGCATACCGGTGGCTCGGGCCAGCAATGCGATAGCGGCTGCGCGCGATTGCTGATGTACACAGAGCGCCTCTACGACCCGCTTCACGTGTTCGCGGTCTTGGCCTTGCGGCACCGAGCGACGAACACTGTTCCGCCGCATTCCCAGCGTCTTGCTCGGACTCGGCACTTTCACATACTGATCACCGCGAAGTGCGGCCATGGTTCGGTTTACGCTGGACAATCGGTTTTGCGCGGTGGCGATGCTGATAGCGCCTTGTTCAACTTGGTGACGCAGATGACCGGCGTAGTCCAGCAAGGTCTGCCGATCAATTTGCCTCGCATCGTTAAACCCGGGCCCATCCTCAGACCGACACCATCGTACAAATGCCAGCCAACGATCGCTGTGCGCTTTGACGGTCCCGTAATGCCCTCCACCGAACATGTCTTTTAACGCCTGCGGCCCGGCATAACTCAGTTGCCGGCCATAGCCAAAATTGCGCCCGTCACGTTTACCTACCAGTGCCATGATCGAACTCCTTTCGAAGCCAAAACTTTTAAAATTTTCCCCACGTCATCCCGCCAAGAATGTTGAGTGTTATCAGGGATCAAGGCCCCTGCGACCTGTGAGGGTTGTCCACTAACGCGGGACTGACGGCTCTTTACGACCGGGAGCTTGGGCATCTCATGATCTGTCCTCCTGAACACTTCGGTGGAAGTGGGCGGGTGGAGGCTGCACTGGCTGACGAGACCGGCGCCGCGAGATCCTGAGTCGGGTGAAGGCAGTGAAGCGATGACCGGGGCATACCTGACTGTCAGTCAGGTGCAGTCCATTCTCTGGGCTGCGGCACCATCATCTGCATCGCTGTTGCTGGTGACTTCGGTGTTTGTCACGCCGATTGTCACGAGGGGGAATGCCGCAAAGCCTTGTACGAGTTGGGCTGCAGCAGCGGTAGGAGTGCCCGTCTCTTTCCGGGAGAAAGAGACGGGCGCAGGTTGGCGCAAGGAAATGGCCAAGCGGATAGGTTGCTGCAGGGCAGCTATGAAAGGGTATGAGTTGCCGCAGTGGGCACACTGGTAAAAGTAGGCATCCATCACATCGCTGTGAGCGTGCGAGCCGCCGGACGCTAATCGCACTTTGGGAGAACCACCACGGTGTGGCGTAGCCTTAGAGGTTCTGGCTACCTGGGTTGCTGTCAACGACAGCACTTGCCCGATCTTTTCTACGCCTGTGGATAATTTGGGTCAAGGCTCGAATTTTCGGGAATTCTGCGGCTGTGGATGAAATTATCCACCGGTGGAAATCTATGGTTTTCCACAGACAATTTGCGTGGGCTTTAGATTTTTTAAATGAGGTCCATCCAAGCAGGGCGGCTTTGCAGCCCCGCTTGGATGGACCCGCGTGGAAGGGCGGACAACGGTGATCTCACAGGCTTACCCACGTTTGGATGCGCCACGGCTATTTTGTAGGGCCGTGATGTTGTCGCCGACTGGGTGAGCGAATTCGTGGGGTGTCACATGCCCATGGCGGTTGGCGTCGATGTAGTTGCTCCACCACGCCATGATCAGCCTGCGCTGTTCGAGGAATTCGGCCTTGTGGATATACGCGGCGCGCACGCGGTTGCGTTCCTTGTGGCTCATTTGTCTTTCGATGGCTGCGTCGGTCCATAACCCGGACTCCAGCAGGGCGCTACAGGCCATGGTCCTGAAGCCGTGGCCGCACACGTCCTTGCTGGTGTCATAGCCGACGTTGCGGAGCATGGTGTTCACCGTGTTCTCGGACATGGGCTTCCAGTACTTGTGGTCGCCCGGTAGCACCAACTCTGAAAAGCGACTGAGGCTGCGCAGGCGCTCCAGTATTTCGATGACCTGCGGCGATAGCGGAACCATTTGAATGTCGCCGTTCATCTTGGTCCCGCGGGTGGAGTTGCGTACCCCTTCAATCGACGCGCGGGTATCGGGGATTTCCCACATGGCGCGTTGGAGGTCGAACTCACTCCATCGCGCGAAGCGCAGTTCGCTGGAGCGGACGAATACATGCAGCGTGAGCAGGACGGCAAGGCGCGTCAGCTCGCGGCCGTTGTAGTTGTCGATACGGTGTAGCAGTTCGGGTAGGCGGTTGAGGGATAGGGCCGGGCGATGGACTGTGCGCGGCGCGTGAATCGAGCCTGCCAGATCCAGTGCAGGATTCATGGTGATCTGCCGAGCCCTTTTGGCCCCGCGCATGATGGTGGATAAGTAGTTCTGTACCCTTAACGCGACATCCATGGTGCCGCGTTCCTTGATGCGCTGGGTGATCTCTAGAAGGTCGTGGGTATCGAGCTCAGCGATGGGTCGTTGGCCGATCAGCGGGAAGACGTGGGTGCGCAGTCGGCTCATTACGGTTTTCGCGTGTCCTTCGGTCCAGCGGCGGGACATATCAGCGTGCCACTCCAGGGCAACGGTTTCGAAAAGCAGTGCCGCCCGCTGGGCTACGATCTTGGCCTTCTTCTTTTCTTCCATTGGGTCGAGGTTGTCTAGCAGCAACGCCTTGGCTTCGTCTCGCTTACGTCGTGCGACGGAAAGGGTAACGATGGGGTAATTGCCGATGATGAGCGTACCTTCCTTGCCGCTGGGCTTGGTGTACTTCAAGCGCCAGGTCTTCACGCCATTGGGTTTGACGAAAAGGTACATGCCGCCGCCGTCGAACAGTTTGTAGGCGCGTTCGCGGGTTTTGGCCGTGCGGCATTGCAGGTCGCTGAGAGGGATCGCTAGACGTGGCATAGGGGTACGCGCTCCTGACCGGAAAATCGCAGTACCCCTAACATACCCTCGGCGAAGGGGGATTTTATTGGATCCCGACAGAGGGTCCTGGAACGAAAAAACCCGCCAAAGGGCGGGTTTTCGGGGCTTCCAGAGCATTCGATGGAATGCAATGGAGCCTAATGTGGTGCCGGCACCAGGAGTCGAACCCGGGACCTACTGATTACAAGTCAGTTGCTCTACCAACTGAGCTATACCGGCGTGTTAGGGCGACGATTATAGCGATTGGGTTGGTTCTGTAAACCCCTGAATTCAGACTATTTTTACGCAGCCTTCAGACCAGCCCCACAGACGCATCTGTGGGGCTGGCCAATGAAGCATCACACGCCGTTTTTAACCGCGTTGATCAGGTCCTGACTCAGCACCTGCGCAGGCGCCACTTGCACGCTTTGCGTATAGAACGGCGGCAGGTTCTGGGCCAGTGTCGACAACGCTTGCGCGGTGGTGTTGCCCGGCAACAGCACGTATTGCAGGTTGGACGGATAGCTCTGCGGCACTGGGCCTTCCATGGTCGAACCGTAGGCGCCGAAGGTCATTACGGCCTGAGGTGTTGTTGGATCGGGTGCATAGAGGAAGACGAAGGTGCCGTACTTTGGATGGGTCAGGTAAAGCCCGGCTTCAGCGCGAACTGCCGGATCGGGGTCGTTCATCAGGGTCCAGCGCATGACCGCATAGCTGCGGGTCGTTTCCATGAACGCTGTACGAATCGGCGACTGGTTCTCGACGCCTCCCAGGCACACCAGCAGGTTGCCGAACGGGTCGATCAGCGCCACTGAGTTGAACACCGTGCTTTGCTGTGCGGTTTTCAGCAGGGGAGGCGCGAGTTCCGCGCCGGGATCCCGTGGGTTCGCCGATTGCACGGTCAGTGCGAATGGGCTGAGCGCCGTGAGTGCCTGGCGCACTTTGCTGTTGGCCGGCAGGGTGGCGGGGTTTTGCAGTTGATCCGGCGGCAGGCCGCTGTTGTTGCTGGCGTCGCGCACTGTGTTGACGCTGGCGGAGAAGATCGAGCTGCACAGGAAGTACGCCGCCGAATCGATGGTCTGGCCGCCGAACACCGGGCTGTTCGAGCCCTGATAGGCGCGGCTGACTGGCGCTGCAATCGCGTAATAGCCCCAGGTGTTCTGCGCCTGCTGGCGGATCTGCGGCGGCAGCGATGGAAAGGTGAACTGGCTGTTGTAGTTGATACCCGCGTAGTCATCGATCGCACTGACGGCGACGTTGAATCCTGCGGTCAGCAGCGAACCGGCGCACATGGCGCACGGGTCGAGCGTGGTGACGACGGTCAGTTGATTGGGCGGTGGCAGGTTCAGTGGCGCGACGTTTTCGTAGTACCAGTCCACCAACTGTCGTTCGCCGTGGGCGGTCGGGTCGTGGGGTAGAAAGTAAGTCGTGCCGCCGCCAGGGAAAGGCATCAGCACGTTGTTGTGCAGCGCGGCGATGACCTCGCCCGTTGCGTTGTTGATGATGGCGCCGCCTACCGCGAAGGTTTGCTGCAGCGCAGCGACAATGGCTTCGTTGGCGACGGTATCGACGGCTTCCTGTGCACTGTTCAATGTGCTCATGTTTTCCCAGCTCCTTGCTGTCCCTGACGTCAGAGTATTCTGACGCTTGGCAAAGATAGTTGAGGATTTCCGGGGCGTTTATGTTCTTTTGAATTAATGCTTATGCACAACGGGGAAGGCGATGCACGCGGTTAAGATCGAAAATGTGGATCCAGTCTCATTTTCTCGCAAATGCCTGTTTTTCCGGTTTTTTATTCGGGTGTACGAAAATTGAACAGTTTGGTTTCAGCCCTGAAACAGGCGTAAACATTGGATCCACGATATTTCATCAACAGAGTTATCCACAGGCTGTGGCTGTTTTAGGCGCGTTCCGCCAGCAACAGAAAGTTACGCGGCGTGAGTGGGGTTTCACAGAAAGTGCCGAGGCGAACGGCATAACCCTGCTCAGAGAGGAAAAGTGCTCGATCAAGGTTCAGCCAAAGCTCCAGCGGACGTCGGAAAAGTCCGCGCAGTAGCTCCAGATTGCGTACTTCGGCCAGTCGCTGCCAACCGGCGGCTTCGAGCGCTGACCAGTCTTGCGGGCCGACTGTGGATAACTCTTTATATGCGGCCAGATGGTGGCAGTAGTCGGCGAATGATCTGTCCAGCCAGGCGCTCGGCAGAGAAGGCGTGGGCAGGTACTCATCAACACCGCGCAGTTGCCGTTGCAGCAGGTCGAAAGCCAGGCGTCGGGCCATGGACGTGTCGCGCTGACGTCGGACGCGGGCACCGGCGGTAACGGTTTCGCTCATCGGGAGTGAGAGATCGTCGAGTGACAGCTGTAGGTCGGAGCGCAAACCGGCAGCGGAAACTGGCTGATATGCAGGAAGACTGATCCTGTTATAGCAACACGGCGCAATGGCCATTTGTTTGCACCCGGCGGCGCTGGCGAGCTGGATCAATCGCACATGCAGATCGCCACAGGCATGCAGTGCGACCGGTGTGTGATCGGCGTTCAGCAAAGAGGCGGCGCCAGGCGCCAGCACGTCCTGCTCGACATGCAGCGCATGCAGTTGATGGCGCTGACTGAGCGCCTGACCGCCTAGCACCAGTGCAGGATCATGTTCCAGGCACGTGAGCTGCTGACCGGTTTGCAGCAGGCGTCGACCCAAGTGGCCTTTACCCGAACACCAATCCAGCCAATGCATCGGTGGCGCAGCAAACGACAACCGACTGGCAAACGCTTCGATCTGCTGCCACTTGCGCCCCGGCACATCGACATTCAACCGATGCCCTGCGGTCTCCAGTGTGTGTGCCGGCAGCTCACCCACCGAACCCAGCTCAAGGGATAGCGCCGCCAGCGAAGCAAACGGTTCCGGCGCATCCAGCAGACAAGGTTGGTTATGACTGTTTTCCGCGTCTTCCAGCGACCGCCCGCGTAGCCATTCAGCCAGCTCCGGGTAGGACGCTTCCCAAGGAAGTTGCAGATGAGTGAACGGTCGAGGCTTCCACAGCGTCTGATGCTCGATCAGAAAAGCATCCAGCGCCATGAAGCGGGCGAGCAGGGCCTCGCCCGTCAACACGTGGGAATCAACGCCCTTGGCAGGCATCGACGCGCAACCAGCGCTCCAGCAGCTTGAAGCCGCGAACCAGTACGTAAGCCATCAGCAGGTAGAACATGCCTGCGGCGAAGAAGATCTCCACCGGCAAATACGTCCGGGCAATGATGGTGCGAGCCATACCGGTCAGTTCCAGCAGGGTCACGGTACTGGCCAGCGCGCTGGCCTTGAGCATCAGGATTACTTCGTTGCTGTACGCCGGCAGGCCGATGCGGGCGGCACGGGGCAGGATGATGTAGAACAGCGCCTTGGCCCGGGACATGCCCAGCGCCCGCGCCGCTTCGATCTCGCCCGGTGGAATCGCCTGGATCGCACCGCGCAGGATCTCGGCGATGTAGGCCGCGGTGTGCAAGGTCATGGTCGCCGTGGCGCACCAGAATGGATCGCGCAGGTACGGCCACATCGAACTGTTACGGACTGCATCGAACTGCGCCAGGCCGTAGTAGACCAGGAACAGCTGAACCAGCAGCGGCGTGCCACGGAAAAAGAAGATGTAGCCGTAGGGA
Source organism: Pseudomonas sp. GM60 (assembly GCF_000282415.1). Taxonomy (NCBI): domain Bacteria; kingdom Pseudomonadati; phylum Pseudomonadota; class Gammaproteobacteria; order Pseudomonadales; family Pseudomonadaceae; genus Pseudomonas; species Pseudomonas sp. GM60. Next base: position 33,833 of record NZ_AKJI01000023.1, on the reverse strand, counting down.
AATGCCCGTACCCACCACAGGCGCGACGAACGCGCGATGCCCAGCGGAATCGCCAGCAACAGGCCGGCAATCACGGCGATGGCCACCAGTTCCAGGGTCAGCGTTGCACCCTGAGCCAGTTTCGGCAGCCACTTGATGATGACTTCCCAGTTCATTGGGTGCTCCTCGCGAAGCCGCGAGCGGCGCGTTTTTCCATGAAGTGCATGCCCGTCATGGCCAGAATCGTCAGGCCCAGGTACATGAACGCGGCCACCATATAGAAGGTGAACGGCTGTTTGGACACGGTCACTCCGATTTGCGCGTGACGCATGATTTCTTCCAGGCCGATCACCGACACCAGGGCGGTGTCTTTCATCAGGATCATGAACAGGTTGCCCAGACCGGGCAGGGCGATGCGCCACATCTGCGGCATGATCAGCTTGGTGAAGATGCGAAACTTCGAAAGACCCAGTGCCACACCGGCTTCGCGGTGGCCTTTGGGGATTGCCAGAATTGCACCGCGGAACACTTCCGTGGCGTAGGCGCCAAAGCACAGGCCCAGCGCAATCACGCCGGCCGCAAAGGCATTGAGTTCAAGGTCGGGGTTGCCGAAAAACTCGCCCAGGGCACGCATCAGGTTGACCGTGCCGAAGTAGATCAACAGCACCCAGAGCAGTTCCGGGATGCCGCGTACCAGTGTCGAATAAGTGCCGCCAAGCCATTGCAACGGCTTGTACGGGGAAGTCTTGGCCAAGGCGCCGAGCAAACCGAGCACCAGCCCGAGACACAGGGCCGAGAGTGCCAGTTTCACAGTCATCAGCGCGCCAGCGGCGAGCGCCGGGCCGAATCCGTAGAGGTCGATAATCATGGATTTCTTTTCAAATCGCGGCAGGCAAGGCCGGGGACCGGCGCCGTCAGAAAACGGCGCCGGTCCGGCAGGTCAGTATCAATAGATGCTGAACGGGAAGTACTTGTCGTTGATCTTCTTGTAGGTGCCGTCAGCAACGATTTCTTTCAGTGCGACGTTCAGCTTCTCGCGGATCGGGTCGTTCTTGCGAACGGCGATACCGATCTTGTCGCTTTCTTCCACCGGGTCGCCTTTGAATTCGTAAGGCTTGCCGGCGTCGCTTTTCAGCCACTCGTAGTTGACGTATTTGTCCGCCAGGATGCCGTCCAGACGACCCGAAGTCAGGTCGAGGTAAGCGTTTTCCTGGGTGTCATAAAGCTTGGTTTCAACGCCAGGCATGTTGTCTTCGAGCCAGGTGCCGGCCAGTGTCGCGCGCTGGGCGCCGATCACTTTGCCTTTCAGCGCATCCTTGTCGGTCTTGAAGTCGATGTCTTTCTTGGCGATGAATTGCAGCTTGTTCGAGTAGTACGGGTCGGTGAAGTCGACGGCTTGCTTGCGCTCGTCGGTGATCGACATCGAGGAGATCAGGAAGTCGAACTTCTTGGCGTTCAGGGCCGGAATGATGCCGTCCCAGTCGGAGGTGACCACGGTGCATTCGACTTTCATCTTGGCGCACAGGGCGTCGCCGATTTCCTTGTCGAAGCCGACGACATTGCCACTGGCATCTTTGTTGTTGAACGGCGGGTAGGCCGCTTCGATGCCCATCTTCAGGGTTTCGGCCATGGCACCGGCGCTGAACGCCAGGGTGACGGCGGCTGCCAGGAAGACCTTTTTGTAGTTCTGCATGCGGGTAGCTCCGTTAGCGGTTGCTGGACATGAATTGTTTGCAGCGCGCCGAAAGCGGGTTTTCGAACACCTGCTGTGGCGATCCTTGCTCTTCTACCAGGCCCTGGTGGAGGAACACCACTTCGCTGGACACCTGACGGGCGAAACCCATTTCGTGGGTGACCAGCAGCATGGTGCGGCCTTCTTCGGCCAGTGCGCGGATGACATTAAGTACTTCCTGGACCATTTCCGGGTCAAGGGCGGAGGTGGGTTCGTCGAACAGGATCACCTTGGGTTGCATCGCCAGCGTGCGGGCAATGGCCGCGCGTTGTTGCTGGCCGCCAGACAGTTGCGCCGGGTACGCATGACGCTTGTCGGCGATGCCGACCTTGGCCAGCAAGGCTTCGGCGACTTCGATGGCTTCGGCCTTGCTCTGGCCGAGCACACGGCGTGGGGCCTCGATGATGTTGTCGAGCACACTCATGTGCGGCCACAGATTAAAGTTTTGAAACACAAAACCAATCTCGCTGCGCAGGCGGTTGATCTGCTTGCCGTCGGCCGCGACCAGTTCGCCGTTCTTGGCGGCTTTGAGCTTGAGTTCTTCGCCGGCCACCAGGATCTGGCCCTGATGCGGGTTTTCCAGCAGGTTGATGCAACGCAGGAACGTGGACTTGCCGGAACCGGAGGAACCCAGGATCGAGATCACATCGCCGTCGCGGGCGGTCAGCGAGATGCCTTTGAGCACCTCAAGCTGTCCGTAGCGTTTGTGCAAGTTGCGGATTTCAAGCGCGGGCGTGGCCTCAGCCATGTGCGTTCCTCATATATGTTGCGCTCCTGCTGTTGGCGGGCCTTCCTGGCGAGGCGGCCAACCTAGCATAGCGTCTGAATGGCAGCCAACAGCGCTACGGGCGGTAAACGGGTGGCATGTGACAGGTTGTCGCATCGGTACAGCAGACTGTCGCGCTGCTATCAACCGAACAGCCGTTTGAACCCGATGTGGCGCGGCTGTCCCGTAAAAAAGGGCGCGATGTTGCCAGCTTTGGCGGGGTGTTGGAAGCGCTAACCGGCCAAACGTTCCTGATCCGCACTTTTATTGTGCGTTGAGCATTTGTTGGGTGTGTTTCCGGTGCGCAGATTCGTTCCTTAAGTGGGTCGCAGGGTAACGCTCTGGCGAAGTGCCATTATTTTCAATGACTTGCGATGACTGTCCGGTCAGGGTGAGATCGCCGGGTTAGAGGGTTTTGAAACATTTTGGCGCAATTATTGCGTGCAGATTCCGGAACGCCCCGTTGGTTTCTTTTTACAGAAGAGGATTTACGGCGGGATGCACGCATTCGCTTTTCCTTACAAAGGTAGTTTCAATGAGCAATACCCAAAGCTCTAACGGCCTCGAACAGGGGCTCAAACCGCGTCATGTGACCATGCTGTCGATCGCCGGGGTTATCGGCGCCGGCCTGTTCGTTGGCTCGGGCCACGCGATCGCTGCAGCAGGCCCGGCCGTGCTATTGGCTTATGCCGCCGCCGGTATGCTGGTGGTGTTGGTGATGCGCATGCTGGGTGAAATGGCGGTTGCCTCGCCAGACACCGGCTCCTTCTCGACATACGCCGATCGCGCGATCGGTCACTGGGCCGGTTTCACCATCGGCTGGCTGTACTGGTGGTTCTGGGTGCTGGTGATCCCGTTGGAGGCCAACGCCGCCGCGACCATCCTGCACGCCTGGTTCCCGGGCGTGGACATCTGGGCTTTCGCCCTGGTCATCACGATGCTGCTGACCATCACTAACCTGTTCAGCGTGAAGAACTACGGCGAGTTCGAGTTCTGGTTCGCCCTGCTCAAGGTTGTGGCGATCATTGGTTTCATCATTCTGGGCATCGCGGCGATCTTCGGTTTCCTGCCGAATAGCCAGGTGAGCGGCGTTTCGCACATTTTCGACACCCAGGGCTTCCTGCCAAACGGCATGGGCGCGGTACTGGGCGCGATCCTGACGACCATGTTTTCCTTCATGGGCACCGAGATCGTGACCATCGCGGCCGCAGAATCGAAGAACCCTGGAAAGCAAATCTCCAAGGCCACCAACTCGGTGATCTGGCGGATTGGTTTGTTCTACCTCGTTTCGATCTTCATCGTCGTGGCCCTGGTGCCATGGAACGACCCGGTTCTGGCCAGCGTCGGTTCCTACCAGACCGTGCTTGAACGCATGGGCATCCCGAACGCCAAGATGATCGTCGACATCGTGGTACTGGTTGCTGTGACCAGCTGCCTGAACTCGGCGCTGTACACCTCGTCGCGCATGATGTTCTCCCTGGGCAAACGCGGTGATGCACCGGCCGTGTCCACGCGCACCAACAAAAGCGGCACGCCATACTGGGCGGTGATGCTGTCCACGGGCGCAGCGTTCCTGGCAACATTCGCCAACTATGTGGCTCCGGCTGCCGTGTTCGAATTCCTGCTGGCCAGCTCCGGCGCCATTGCGTTGCTGGTGTACCTGGTGATCGCGATCTCGCAACTGCGCATGCGCAAACAGCGTATGGCCCGCGGTGAAAAAATCGCCTTCAGCATGTGGCTGTTCCCGGGCCTGACCTACGCGGTGATCGTCTTCATCGTCGCGGCCCTGACCATCATGCTGTTCCAGGACGCCCATCGCGTGGAGATCCTCGCGACCGGTTTGCTGAGTGCTCTGGTGGTGGCTACCGGTTTGCTGGTGGCGCGCCGTCGTCGCAATGAGCAACTGGTTGGCGCAGTGGCGCGCTAAGCTTTACGCACACTGTCGATGTAACGAAAACGACCGCCATCAGCCATGATCGCGGTCGTTTTTGCTTTCATTCAGGGGCTTTATCGGTCGGCTCTCTGATGGACACGATGATGTCGAGATAGTAGCCTCCCTGCCGAATGTGTATCTCGCTGTTGCGGGATGCGATGGAGTTTCAGGACATGGATTGTTCGACGCCCCCAGCCCTCCCGGCCAAAGCCCCTCGACCCTTTCTTGCCTGCTCCCTCATCTGATGCGTGTCACAGATGCATTTGCGTGCGCCTGCCGTTTGCGCGGCAGTCACGAGCCAGCGCTGTATGGAGCTAGCCCGGCCATTCAGCTTACCCATTGGGGCATCAAGGAGAGACAGGCATGGCGTTTACATCGGTTGTGTTCAAAAACCCTAATACCGGAGCCATGAAGGAAGCCCCGATCGGCTTCTCGTGGACCGTGTTTTTCTTCGGCTTCCTGCCACCACTGTTCCGTGGCGACATCAAGTGGGCAGCGATCATGTTCATCGTGGCCTGCTTCACATTCGGCCTCAGCAACTTCGTGTTCATGTTCATCTACAACAAGCTGTACGTGCGCGACCTGATCGGCGCCGGTTTCAAGGCTCAATCCATCGCCAGCGGTGACCTGAGCTACGCCAGCGCCAAGGTCGGGATGGAAATTCCACGTCTGGAAGCTGCGGCTGCCTGATTGTTGTTTTCAGGTTTGTAAAAAAAACGGCCGCTGTCAGTGATGACAAGCGGCCGTTTCTATTTCTGAGGGCTTTTATTCGCCCTTTTCTTCCTGCGCATCCGGCGACTGACGATAGCTGTCCAGCGCATCACCGAAGTCGGTGATGAATTGCGGGTCGGTCAGCCATGCCTGGGCGGTTTCGCGATCCATGCCGTCGGCCCACATGCGGTAGTCGATCAACATGTCGGCGGCCAGGTGAGTGGCGGCCATGCCTTCGTCGTCAGCGTTTTCCATGTCCAGCAGTTCTGGATGGTCAATGATGATAAAGGCGAGGTTCGTCAGCAGCACGGAGAGCATTTCACTGCGGCCGACAGCTTCCGCGTCGCGCATCTTGCTGAACATCGCCAGGGTGTATTCCGGGATCGGCTCGCCGATTTCACCCAGATCGTCGTCCAGCGCGGCTGGTTTTCTGCCGTGGATGTTGATCTGTTTGGCTTTGATCTTGGCGCGCTTGGCGCGTTTCTGTTGCTTGTTCAGGGAGGCCATGGGAACTCAGTTCGGTTTCTGTTGGGTTTGGGCTGCGATGATGTCGGAGGCCGCTACATAGTCGGCCTGGAAGGCCGGGGATTCGATCCATGCCAGGGCGCCGGCTTCATCGGCCTCGGTGGACCATTGGCGGTACTCGATCAGCGCGGCGAGGATGAAGTCCATCGCGCCTTCTTCGCCTTCCTGCTCGTAAACCAGTTCCAGCAATGGGTCTTCAAGGAAAGCGATGCACATGGCTTGCTGACTGGTTTTTTCAGCGTCGATCATTTTCTTGAACAGCTCGGTGAGGTCCACCGATTCAAAGTCGATGCGATCATCGTTCGGGTCCAGCTCGACCGGCGCGGCAGCCCGTTGGGTGCGGTTCTGCTTGGCCTTGGCTTTGGCGCGGGTGGCGCGTTTTTGCTGCTTGTTGGCGGAGGCCATGGTTTTGATCCGTCGTGCGTTAAAAGGACTCGCTGCGCGGTACTGTCCGCCCGGGGGTATCGGGGGCCAGTTCACCGCTTTGCAGCCAGGACAATGCAATGGGCCATAGTGTGGCTTGGTATGCGCTACGAAAAAAGGCGAAATGTCCGACTTCTGCTTCGCCGATGTCTTCGGGGGCGATTCGCCAGTGGGTGTTCGTACCGCCACTGAAGTAGCCGAGCAGGCGTTCGATGGCCGGGATCGTGCCGTAAGGATCGTCTGTGATGCTGATCGCCAGTGTCCTGGCTTTCATCGTCGCCCCTGGTTGTCTGGCCAGCGTGCGACCGCTGGGCCGCGTTTCATATCGGCGGGTGGGCGTGCTCCAGTCTCGAACCACCCCGGCGGGTGTGTCTTCCAGCCAGCCAAGACGCTTTCCGGGGAAGTAGCCATAGATCATGGTGATCAGCGGCATCACCACATGCCACTTGCCGAACATCCTCCAGCGATGAGCGGGCGCGTAGTCGCGCCAGTAGGCAAATTGCGCACCGACGGTGACCAGGCGCCGAATCAGCTGCCCTGAGGCTCCCAGGCCTGCCGCACAGCCGCCAAAGCTGTGACCGACGACGTCGATGGGCTGGCCGGGAAATTCGCGCTGAGCGCGCTTGAGCATCGCCTCGAAATCCAGTGCGCCCCAGTCTGACCAGGAGGCTTCAAATCCTTTCAAGGATTCGGGGCGCGACTCGCCGATGCCACGGTAGTCATAGGTGATGACATCGAAGCCGTTGGCGAACAGGTAGTCGGCGAAGCGCGAATAGTGACGGCAGCGAACCGAAGTGGCGGCGTTGATGATGACGACCGGGCGCACGAGGTCCTGAAAGGCGTGCCGCCAGGTGAAACCGCCGAGGATGAAGCCGTCTGCGGCGGGCTCTTTGAATGGTTCGCCAGAAACGGGAGTTGGCAGCGGTAACTCGATTTGAGTGGGGGCCAGTGACATGTCCTGCAAATTCATCGGCTTCAGACCTTTGCGGGTAGCTGCCAACGATAGTCTTCGTGCGGCGGGTGGACAATCCATCTGTGTTCACAGGGGGATCTGATCGAGCAGTCGCTCCTCGATTGCCGCCTGCTCCCGGTCCAGTTCAGTGCGAAGTTCGTCTTCGCTGGGCAGGACTGTTTTGTATTTACTGGCGAAGAGTTGTTCGTTGTCTTTCAGCACCGAGTAGCGCACCACTGATTCATCTTTTTTCGCACAGAGAATGATGCCGACGGTGGGGCCATCTTCCGGTCCGCGCTTGAGGTCGTCATACATGCGTACGTACATGTCCATCTGGCCAACATCCTGATGAGTCAGTTCGCCGCGCTTCAGATCGAAGATGACGAAACACTTGAGTACGTAGTTGTAAAACACCAGATCGATGTAGAAGTCTTTGCTCTCGGTACTGATGCGTTGTTGGCGAGCGATGAAGGCAAAGCCTCTACCCAGTTCCAGCAGGAAGGCTTGAAGCTGATGGATCAATGCTTGTTCCAGATTGGTTTCTTGAGTCAAACCTGCGTTGGTTGAGCCAAGAAACTCCAGCATCACCGGATCCCTGATGAAGTCTCGTGGGTGTGCTTTCATTTTCTGGATGTTGGTGGAGGCTTCCAGCCTCACAGCAGGTCGATCGCGGCTGGTGAGCAGGCGCTCGTAATAGAGGGTGTTGATCTGGCGTTCCAGGGCGCGGGATGACCAGTTTTGAATGGCGGATTCGTTCATGTACCAGTGGCGAGCGTGGTCATTGTCGATGCGCAGCAATCGGCGGTAGTGGGTCCAGCTTAATTCGAGACGCAGTGCGTCTCGAATTGGAAACACCTGATAAAACAGTCTCATTTTCCGCAAGTTGGTTTCGTCGAAGCCCTTCCCAAACTCAGCGCTCAGCACCTTCGCCAGCGTTGCCAGCAACTGCTTCCCATATTCCGCCCGCTGTGCCCCCTCTTGCTCGAACTCCACAATATGCCTCCCGATCTGCCAGCAGGTTTGCACCTGCACAGTGTCAACCGTTCGCAGGACCTTCTGCCGTGCATCACGAATCAGCTCTCCAAGATTGCCGAGTAGTGAGGCGAGTTGTGCATCCTGAGTGTTACCGGGTCTGAGTGAGCTCATGGCGTCTTCTGCAAAGGAATGAACAGGCAGAAGAGGATGGCAGCGGAGGTGGGGGCGGCGATGCCGGGCGTGGCTGGTTAGCCGGAAGGAAAGCCCGATTGGGTTTGCGGGATCGCTCCGACGGCAAGTCGTGCTTCAGGAATATAACGCGTAGTCCATTTCGCAGTGAGCCCAAGTACCAATCAATCTAAAACCCGGGCGTTCGAGAGGAAATCTAAAAGGCATGACAAATGGGTTCCATGGAGCCCGGGAGGCGTGATCATGAAGTACGTGCATTCCCTTGCGTTGCCCATCGCCGCGGTGGGCATGTTGATGTTCCCGGTGATGTCGTCTGCCGCCAGTCTTGAGCCAATCGACAGCGCTGGCGTGCAAGTTCAACCGCAGGAGCAAAACGGAATTACTTATCTGTCCGGCGGTATAGGCGTGGATGAGTCGAAGGCCATCCAGTACGCGACTGGCTATAACTTGCACATGACGTTTTCGGTCGGGCCGGAGAATAAATACATTCCCGATGTCGACGTGGTCATTCAGAAAGCCCAAGGGCAAACCGTGTTGACGCTGAACGAGGCAGGCCCACTGGTTTATGTCCAGCTGCCGCCCGGCAAGTACACCGTGGTTGCTACGCGACATGGAGAAGTGCGGCGTGACAGTGCCGAGATAGGAAGTGGCCCTGCACGTAATCTGGTCTTTCATTGGGCCGGTGAAAGCTAGCAGTTAGCCGGAGTTGACCGGCCGATGCCTTTGTTCCATCGAATGGGCGGCAGAGAATCATCTGTCCGCCCATTGCGTGGTTTTAGGCTTGAGCGGTCTGGCCTCTCAGGATCTGCTGCTTACGCTGTTCTTCCGGCAGATCGTTGATGCAGTAGTTGATGTAGTACAGGCTGAACACGAACGTGTAGAAGGCGTTCATTCTCAGGTCGATCTTGTGCTCGTTGAGGGCATATTCCGTGAGTGCCTTTTTGGCCTTGAATGCCCATACGACGTACAGCACGCCACCGGCGAGGCTGAGAACGATGGACGTAAAATCCAGAACCACGGTACCCAGGTTGGCGAGCGCGCTACTTAAGCCGGCACATACAGCGATCCAGATGATGTAAACGTCATCTACCAATCGGACTTTGGTGGTGTCGCTGATGATTTTGTTGTTTTTGTATAGCCACAAAAGAAGATAGATCCCTGCAGTGGCGAAGGAGAGCAACACCAGGTTCCAGGTTTTCGTGTCGATCTTGTCTTTTAGTTCATTGATTGTTGACATAACTTTTCCATGTCCTTTGACTTAAGGGGATGTGTAGCGCTGGTGTTTACTGCGGAGGGGAGGCATTCCTTGCGTTGTTACCTGTCCTTTTTGGTGCGTACTCCAACTGCGCCGTGGGGCAGTGGATTGCATTGAAATCGACCGGACGGGTTTCCGTGGCGTCGGTCGAATCTGTGGCACAACGCTACTACAGAGCCTTGCTGGAGGCGAGTGTTGTTTTCGGATCGTCGATCCGTCGCTTTCGCGCCGGGAGAGTCGGCCGCGATCAAAGTTGAGGGCAAGAATTGGCAAGCGCCGCACCGGGAATCATAGCGAAGCCAAGGATTTAAGGACCACGACGCGTAAAGGATTGGTTTCTACGCTCAGCAGTTTGATGGCTAAGGCGCAGCAGACCACGATCAACATGGGTTTAATCAACCGTGGGCCGACCCGAACAGCAGCTTGTGCACCCAATTGAGCGCCGATGAACGCCGCTAACGCCATGGCTATGGCAATCGGCCAGATAATCACACCTTTGGCAATGAAGACTGACAGTGAGCCCAGGTTGCATGAGGCGTTGGCAAGTTTGGTAAAACTCATGGCCCGCATCATGCTCATGCCGCAGAGAAGTACAAACCCCACAATAAAGAATGAGCCTACACCGGGGCCAAATATACCGTCGTAAAAGCCCAAGATCGGCGCCACGGTAAACGAAAAAAGCAGAATACCGATTCTCTTGCGTCGATCTTCATTGGCCAGCTTTGGAGAGAGCGCAAAATAGATGGCGACCAGAATCAGCATGATCGGCACACAAACCTCCAGATAGCGCTTATCAATAGAGCTGACCAGCAGGGCTCCACTGGCGCCGCCGACAAATCCGCAGATCACCAAGAAGCGGCCCTTGCGCCACTCGATCATTCCTTTGCGAGCAAAGGTTACCGTTGCCGAAATAGTTGCCGAAGCTGCCTGGAACTTGTTTGTTGCAATTGCACTGATCGGATCTACACCTGCCAGAAGCAGTGCCGGTAAGGTGATCAAGCCCCCACCACCGGCAATTGCATCAAAAAAACCGGCGCAAAAAGCGACGAGCGCTAACATGCCAATCACATCCCAAGACATTACATTCCCCCTTTACAGTTATTGGCCAGCAATCACATGTCTGTCGTTCAACAGCCTGAACAATCAAAAAATTAGCCCTGCAGCAGCAACGGATCCTCTGAAAGAACAATAGGGGTCGAAAATTTCGATAGACCGAAAATGCGAACCAGTACACGTCTGTTGTCTTTGATGACATCGCGACAGTGCAGGGCTCGGACGTTATTGATGACCATGGCCGACTCTTGCGTCAGGGTGTGCTCGACTGGAGTTGCTTCTCCTACTGCCTGGCATAGGGCAGCGTAGGCCGTTTTGACAAAGGTCGAAGCGTAGTCATGGACCGAAAAGCGATACGAGTTGAAGCGGGCTGCGAACCCGACCTTGTCGTCAAACTCCAGAATTGAAACGTTGCGACCCCCTTCCCCTTTACCACTGATAAAGGAGTCGCTACGAGTGAATTGGAAGTTCCCCGTGGTCAGTGCGAGGCAGTTGGTGACGCCGATTTTTTCTAGTATGGGAGGCAGCGGAATGACCCGTGTAGATTCCAGCCTCGGGTTCCACAGGGCGGAAAGTATGAGCGATGACGGAGAGGGCGAGTGCCCGTCTCTCGCGTTGACGGCGCACCAGTAAGGCGCCTCGGTATGTGGGCCAAGCGCGAGGCCCGAATGGGAACTCAGTTCTTTGATTTCCGGCTCCGCATTGATTTTGATGAGTCCGCCACCCTTGAAGTTAGCCACCAATCGAACCAGTTTCCCTTCGTTGTCCATGTCATAGGCAAAGGCACTGTTCTCCGCCAGTTTCAACAAGATCTGATTACGTGCGGCCAAGCAAAGGACGTCGTACCGATCTTCAAGGGATATCAGGTCTGGCAGTTCATCTGGAGGGCTGACATCGGTGATTTTTTGCAGCCCTTCAAAGATCAGCACGGAAACGAGGCCATCGGAGTAGGCGCTCAGCAGTTCGCATTGGTCTGTCGAAAACGAGAGCTTTAGTTCGGTGGCTGCCCAAGAGGCTTTGGAATGGGCTCCTGTTGCCTGCGGTCCGCCGATGGCGGCCAGTTCTTCGACGAACATGTGAAGCAATGTTGACTGTTGAACATCAAAGTTGAACGTTCTGATTTCTTGTTCTGCAAAAAACTCAGCGGTTTCGGCGGCTGGTTTAATGGCGTTATTCATTGTCTACATCCCTGTTGTGTATCTGCTCCCGGTTATGCGGCAGCTCCTCTTCCGATTCTGCTCAATCCGATGATCAACGTATGTCGTCCTTTTCCGTTAAAGCGTACGGAGCGTTCCGACGGGCCCAAGAGATTGCTGGAAAGGGGCGATCGCCAATGCTTGGCGCTCCTCGGGGCTCCGCCTCGGCAAGCATCAACGGCGCTTACTGGCGTGGTGAGTGGGTGGGGAATTGATGAGTCGTCTGGTGATTCATCGCGACGGGAACAGTGCCTCATCAAATCGCAGGCATAAAAAAACCCTGAATCTTGCGATTCAGGGTTTTCGGTATTTGGTGCCCAGAGACGGAATCGAACCGCCGACACGGGGATTTTCAATCCCCTGCTCTACCGACTGAGCTATCTGGGCAACGGGGCGCATTAAACGGGTTTTTCAGGGGGTCGTCAAGCAAGTTTTCAAAAAAAATTTAATTATTACCGTCGCTTACGTTCCGACCCCCGATAAAGCGGGATTATTCTGCAGGCGGAACGTAGCCTTCAGCCTTGGCGTATTCCTCGCCGGAGAAGTACTTGTCCATCTCGCCTTGCAGATATTTGCGGTCTTCGGCGTTCATCATGTTCAGGCGTTTTTCGTTGATCAGCAGGGTCTGGTGTTTCTGCCAGTCGGCCCAGGCCTTCGCCGAGACGTGGTCAAAAATGTCCTGGCCTTTGGCGCCCGGGAATGGAGCGCGCTCCAGGGCTGGCAATTCTTCTTTGTACTTGCGGCACATGATGGTGCGGGTCATGACGACTCTCCTGCGTTCAATACGGCGGCCGCGCGTTCGAGCAAGGTTTTGACCGGGGCGGCAAGGCCCAGGCGCGGCGGGGTGGCGAGGTTATACCAGAGCCAGTCGGCCTCGGCCACGTGATGGCCGGCCTCCTGGACCTGAACCAGCCAGGGTTCGATGGACAACTGAAAATGGCTGAACGTGTGTACGAGGCTCGGCAGCGCTTGTTGGCTGCCCAGCTCCAGCGAGTGCTGTGAGGCCAGATGTTGCAGGTCGTCGAGGTCGTCGAGTTCCGGCAGGCTCCACAGACCGCCCCACAAGCCCGTGGAAGGGCGACGGTAAAGCAGAATCGCGCCGTCTCCGTTGGCGAGCATCGGCATCAGCGTGCGCTTTTGTGGCACGGCTTTGCGCGGTTTGGGAATCGGGTAGCGGGTTTCCAGGCCGAGCATGTGCGCTTCGCAGCCCTTTTCCAGCGGGCAGAGCAGGCAGCTTGGTTTGCTGCGAGTGCAAAGCGTGGCGCCCAGATCCATCATCGCCTGGGTGTAGGCGTTGACCCGATCATACGGCGTAAAGCGCTCAGCGTTCGCCCACAGCTGTTTGGCGACCTTCGGCTCGCCCGGATAACCCTCCTGCGCCGTAAAGCGCGCCAGCACGCGTTTGACGTTGCCGTCGAGGATCGGCGCCCGCAGGCCCATGCTCAGGCTGGCGATGGCGCCCGCCGTGGACAGGCCGATCCCCGGCAGCTCGACCAACTTATCCACATCCCGCGGAAATTCGCCGCCGTACTCGGCGACGACGATCTTCGCGGTCTTCTGCAAATTGCGCGCGCGAGTGTAGTAACCGAGGCCGGTCCACAGGTGCAGCACTTCGTCTTCCGGTGCGGCGGCCAGGGCTTCGACCGTCGGCAGCGAGGCCATGAACCGGTCGAAGTAATTCAGCACGGTGCTGACCTGGGTTTGCTGCAACATGATCTCCGAGACCCACACCCGATACGGTGTGATGCCTTGCTGCCAAGGCAAATCGTGGCGGCCGTGGCGGTCGTACCAGTCCAGCACCGCCGATGAAAACTGCTCGGATCTCATCGCTTGAACAGCCCCTTCAGTGCGTTTTTCAGCTCGGGACTGACTTTGTCGCCAAGCTTCTCGTCGATTTTTTCGCTGATTTTGTCGCCCGCAATTTTGGACGCGACCTGGCCCATGCGTTCGTTGTCGAGGCGGCAAGCCTTGGCGCCGAGCTCCAGCGGGCCACGGCAGCGCAACGGCCATTCGATGCCGACAAATTTGTCGCCGACCTGACAGGCCGGATCCGGCATGGCGCTCGTATCGCCTTCGACGATGATGCCAACGCGGTAGTCCATGCCCAATACCCGCAGGTCGACGTCACCGTCGCCATTCACGGTCATGCCCGGGATGCGCACTTTCAGGTCCGGGTTGCTGGCCACGCCGTTACGGAAGGTCAGGTTGCCCTTGAGCTCCTGGAACGGCGTGTCCTTGCCGCGTGGTTCGCCGCTGAGGGATTTGCGGTTGAGCGTGGCGATGCCTTTGCACAATTGCTGTTCGAGGTTGGCGTTGAGCAGCACGCCGTTGTTGATGACGAAACTGGCATTGCCGTTGAGGGTTTCGATCAGCGCTTTCTGGCTGTTGCCATTACCGGTCAGGTTGCTGTCGAGCGTGACCAGGCCTTTGACTGGCGGTTTTTTACCCTGGCTTTCGAGGATTTTTTCCACAGGCACTTTGCTGATATGCGTCTGCATGTTCAGCGCCGGTGTCTGTTGGCGTACGTCGAGGGTGCCTCTGGATTCGAAGGTGCCGTCGTACAGGTCGCCGCGCAGGTTCTCAAGCTTCAGCAGACCTTCCTTGCCATTGGCCTTGAGCGCCGCGTTCTGAATCGGCAGCTTGTCGAGGGTCAACTGGCCAAAGGTCAGGTCAGCATCCACGTCGAGTTTGTTCAGGCGTTCCACCGGCAGCAGGCGCTCGTTGCTCCACGCGTCTTTGGTGGGCTTGTCCGGCAGCGGTGTGCTGCCTGCGCCGGCCATGGCATCGGCTTCGATGCTGGCCACTTCGGCCTGGCGCACTTGCGTCGCGCTATTGGCTTCGGCGGATTTTGGCGGCAGGTAGCGGTCGACGTTGAAGGTGTCAGCCTTGAGCGCGGCGCGTAGCGATTGCTTGGCGAAATCCTCGACGGCAATACGACCGCTGAAGGTGCTGTCATCGACTTTCAGGTTGATGTTGTCGAGTGTCAGACTGGTTGGCGTACCGGCAATGCGGCTGACCAGTTCAACTTTGCTCAAACTGCCTTCAGCCATCGCCGGGAGTTTCTGGCCGATGCTGTCGACGAATTTCGCCAGGTCGAATTGGGCAATCGAAAGGCCGCCGTTGATTTGCGGTGTCTTGTCGAGGTCGTTGACCTTCAGTTCGCCCAGTGCGCGCAACTGGTTGGCGGAAATCTTGATGCCAGTCCATTCGGCGACGTTCGCTGCTTTATCCAGCAGCAACTGGCCTTGGGCGGCGAAGGTCACGGTCTTGCCTTGCAGCGGATCACCGGCGATTTCGCCGGACAGCTTCATGTCCTCGAATTTGTAGCGTTGCAAGGCGCGTTCAAAACGCAGCTCGCCATTGAGCTCGGTGCGGACCCGCAGAACGGGCTGGTTGGTGCCCAGGAACGCGGTGAGCTTGACCGGGATGTTGGTCGAATCGTGGACCGGCCCGGTGCTCAACTGGATGCTTTCGGCGCTGAAATGCTGGCCGGTTTTCTCGTCGCTGTATTCAACGCGGGCGTTGTTGACGGTCAGGCTGTCGATGTCCAGGCGGATCGGCTGCGCCGGTTTTTCCACTTGAACGGTGGTTTGCGGTGCAGGTTCGCCAGGTGTGACCGCAGGAGCGGTCGAGTTGGCAGTCGCCGGCACCTTGCCAATGTCTTCCCAGTTGCCGTGGCCGTCCTTGTCGCGGTTCAGGCGCAGGTTCAGGCCTTCGACGCGCACGTCGCTCATCTGCACTTCACGGCGCAGCAGCGGCAGCACGCGCACCGACAGGCCGAGCATCTGCAAGTCAGCGAACGGTTCGGTGGGCTTGGCCAGGGTCGCGACACTGGCTTCGTGCAATTCCAGGCCCAGCCACGGGAACAGGCTCCAGCCGATGTCGCCATTGAGCGTCAGCTCGATGTGGGCCTTGTCGCGGGCAATCTGGCGAATCTCGTCTTTATAGTCGTTGGGATCGAAGAGGTGGGTCAGGGCAAAGCCCAGCGCCACAATGATCAGCAACAACCCGAGAAGTACCAGACCCAGGATTTTGCCGAACGCTTTCATGGGCGAGTCCTTGTAGTTAGTCGATTTAGCCGGGGAGTATAGCGCTCAGAAGTGGACGACCGGTCAGCGATCAACCCGGCAGCACATCCAGTGGCACTTTCAGTTTGGCCGCCAGCGCCTGGGACTCAAGGTGCCCGGCAGGTGCCAGCAGGCGCAATGTCGCACCCGTTTGCGACGCCAGCTTCTGCGCTTCGTTCACCATTCGCTCGGCAACCCCACGACGACGGGTGATTTTTCGTACACACAGTTGGGACAGATGCCAGACGTCCTGGTGCCTTTGCAAACGTGCCGCGCCCAGCAGGCGATCATTGAAACGCCCGGCGATCAACGAGCCGTCCCGCAGGCAGCCTTCGATCAACTGCACATCATCGGCAAACGGCGCGAACAGCCAATCCGGCGCATCGCGGTAAATCTTCTGCAAATCCTGCTGATCCTGATAGGTGGCTTCGTTCAGCGGCTCGACGATGACGGGCATGGCGGTTCCTTCAGTGGTACGAGAACAGATGACTTGCAAAAACGTGATATCAGTTTGGTTTTTCTGTCACGTGCAAATGGTAACCTCTGCTGGTTCGTCCGTCCTTCTGCGACGCGATGTCGCACCAAAATGGAGCTTTACCTCAAAAAAACAGTCATGCGTGCGCATAAAGGCTGGAGGTGGGCAGTGGCTGGCGAACCATACTAATAATTGGGGGATACACAATGACCACGAGCATCACGGCGGACGGCATCTATGCCGGCCAGCCTGCGTTCCTGTCCAAGGAGCGCATCATCGCCAAGCCCGGTTTCAACCGTTGGCTGGTGCCACCGGCCGCGCTGGCCATCCACCTCTGCATCGGCATGGCCTACGGCTTCTCGGTGTTCTGGTTGCCACTGTCCAAAGCCCTGGGCGTGACCAAGGCGGTGACCTGTGCACCGGACATGAGCTTCATCTCGCAAGTGTTCTCGTCGCAATGCGACTGGCCGATCTCGATGCTCGGCTGGATCTACACCCTGTTCTTCATCTTCCTCGGCTGCTCGGCCGCGATCTGGGGTGGCTGGCTGGAACACGCCGGGCCGCGCAAGGCTGGTGTTGTGTCGGCACTGTGCTGGTGTGGTGGTCTGCTGATTTCGGCGCTGGGTGTGTATACGCACCAGATCTGGCTGATGTGGATCGGCTCCGGGGTCATTGGCGGTATCGGCCTGGGCCTGGGTTATATCTCGCCGGTCTCGACCCTGATCAAGTGGTTCCCGGACAAGCGCGGCATGGCGACCGGCATGGCGATCATGGGTTTCGGCGGTGGCGCGATGGTCGGTGCACCGCTGGCCGCAGCCTTGATGGGGCACTTCGCTTCGGCAGACAGCGTGGGCGTGTGGCAGAGCTTCCTGGTGATGGCCGCGATCTACTTCGTGTTCATGATCGGCGGCGCACTGTCCTACCGCGTCCCACCAACCGGCTGGAAGCCTGAAGGCTGGACCGCTCCGGCGAAAAAAGCTTCGAACGCGATGATCACTCATCGTCACGTGCACGTGAATGTGGCGTGGAAAACCCCGCAATTCCGTCTGGTATGGCTGGTGCTGTGCCTGAACGTGTCCGCCGGTATCGGCATCCTCGGCATGGCTTCGCCGCTGTTGCAGGAAGTGTTCGCCGGCAAATTGCTCGGCACCGACCAGACGTTTGGTCAGCTGGACGCGGGCCAACTGGCCTCGATTGCCGCGATTGCTGCCGGCTTCACCGGTTTGCTGAGCCTGTTCAACATTGGTGGCCGATTCTTCTGGGCATCGTTCTCGGATTACCTGGGCCGCAAAAACACCTATTTCGTGTTCTTCGCCCTGGGTTTTGCGCTGTACGCGTTGATCCCGAACCTTGGTCACCTGGGCAACGTTGCGCTGTTCGTGGCGGCGTTCTGCATCATCCTGTCGATGTATGGCGGCGGTTTTGCGACGGTGCCGGCTTACCTGGCGGACCTGTTCGGTACACAAATGGTCGGTGCGATCCACGGTCGTCTGTTGACCGCCTGGGCGGCAGCGGGTGTGTTGGGTCCGGTGCTGGTGAACTACCTGCGTGAGTATCAGCTGAGCATCGGCGTTGAACGTGCCGCCGCTTACGACATCACGCTGTACATCCTCGCGGGCCTGCTGGTGCTGGGTTTCATCTGCAACCTGCTGGTGCGCCCGGTAGCCGACAAGTACTTCATGACCGACGCTGAACTGGCCGCCGAACAGGCGCTGGGCCACGACAAGGGTGCTGATGCCAGCACCTCGCTGGAGTGGAAAGCGGCGTCGGGCACCAAGCCGTTGGCGATTGCAGCGTGGCTGGTGGTTGGGATTCCGTTGGCGTGGGGTGTTTGGGTGACCCTGCAAAAAACTGCGGTGCTGTTCCACTAAGTACCCCGCGCCCGATCCGTCGGGCGCACTGCTACCTGTAGGAGCGAAGCTTGCTCGCGAAGAACGATGGCGCGGTGTTTCAGGTACACCGCCTTCGCGGGCAAGCCTCGCTCCTACATGTCATGACAGGTACGCCACCGACTTTGTTGAATTCACTCCGTCAGTCATATCACCTCTCGTGTTTCTGTTTCCCGCCCGCGCCCCTATAATGGCTGCCTTTTTCGCCCAATGATTTTGCGGAGCTGGTGATGGCCGAACGTAAGGCGTCAGTCGAGCGCGACACTCTGGAAACCCAGATCAAAGCCTCGATCAACCTGGATGGCACCGGAAAGGCCCGATTTGATATCGGTGTTCCTTTTCTTGAGCACATGCTGGACCAGATCGCCCGTCACGGGCTGATCGACCTGGATATCGTCAGCAAGGGCGACCTGCATATCGACGACCACCACACCGTGGAAGACGTCGGTATTACCTTGGGTCAGGCTTTCGCCAAAGCCATCGGCGACAAGAAAGGCATCCGTCGCTACGGCCACGCCTACGTGCCGCTCGATGAAGCGCTGTCGCGCGTGGTGATCGACTTCTCCGGCCGCCCTGGCCTGCAGATGCACGTTCCCTACACCCGCGCCACCGTGGGCGGTTTCGACGTTGACCTGTTCCAGGAATTCTTCCAGGGCTTCGTCAACCACGCGCTGGTCAGCCTGCACATCGACAACCTGCGTGGCACCAACACCCACCACCAGATCGAAACTGTGTTCAAGGCTTTCGGCCGCGCACTGCGCATGGCCGTAGAGCTCGATGACCGCATGGCCGGTCAGATGCCATCGACCAAAGGCGTTCTGTAATGCAGACGGTCGCGGTTATCGATTACGGCATGGGCAACCTGCACTCGGTGGCCAAGGCCCTCGAGCACGTCGGTGCCGGCAAGGTCTTGATCACCAGTGATGCCGATGTGATTCGCGAAGCTGACCGGGTGGTGTTTCCCGGCGTTGGCGCGATTCGCGATTGCATGGCGGAGATCCGTCGCCTGGGTTTCGACTCGTTGGTGCGTGAAGTCAGCCAGGACCGTCCGTTCCTCGGCATCTGCGTCGGCATGCAAGCCTTGCTCGACAGCAGTGAAGAGAACGACGGCGTCGACTGCATCGGCCTGTTCCCGGGCGCGGTGAAGTTCTTCGGCAAAGGCCTTGTTGAAGACGGCGAACACCTGAAAGTCCCGCACATGGGCTGGAACGAAGTGAAGCAGACGGTGAGTCACCCGCTGTGGCACAACATTCCGGACCTGGCGCGTTTCTACTTCGTGCACAGCTACTACATCGCTGCCGGTAACGCGCGGCAGGTGGTCGGTGGCGGTCACTACGGTGTCGATTTCGCTGCGGCGCTGGCCGATGGCTCGCGTTTCGCCGTGCAGTTCCACCCGGAGAAGAGCCATACCCATGGCCTGCAATTGCTGCAGAACTTCGCTGCGTGGGATGGTCGCTGGTAAATGGCCGTCAAGAAGAAGCCGCCGATCCTGACCCTCACTCCCGAGCAGGAGAACGAGGCCAATCACAAGATCAAGCGCTTCATGGAGGATCGCTTCGAACTGGACCTGGGTTCGTTCGAAGCGGCCGAAATCCTTGAGCTGTTTACCCGTGAAATTGCGCCGCACTATTACAACAGGGCGATTTTCGATGTGCAGACGCACCTTAAAGAAAGGTTCGAAAGCATCGAAAGCGACTTGTGGGCGCTCGAGAAAAACTGATTTCCGAGCGAAGCTGAACACTCGAATTTGAAGGTTTGCCAGATGCTGATTATTCCCGCTATCGATCTCAAGGACGGTGCCTGTGTTCGTCTGCGCCAGGGCCGCATGGAAGATTCCACAGTGTTCTCCGATGACCCGGTGAGCATGGCTGCCAAGTGGGTGGAGGGCGGTTGCCGTCGTCTGCATCTGGTCGACCTGAACGGTGCCTTCGAAGGCCAGCCGGTCAACGGCGAAGTGGTCACCGCCATCGCCAAGCGCTACCCGAACCTGCCGATCCAGATCGGCGGCGGTATCCGCTCGCTGGAAACCATCGAGCACTACGTCAAAGCGGGCGTGAGCTACGTGATCATCGGCACCAAAGCCGTGAAAGATCCGGCTTTCGTCGCTGAAGCCTGCCGCGTGTTCCCGGGTAAAGTGATCGTCGGCCTGGATGCCAAGGACGGTTTTGTCGCCACCGATGGCTGGGCTGAAATCAGCACCGTTCAGGTCATCGACCTGGCCAAGCAATTCGAAGCCGACGGCGTGTCTGCAATCGTTTATACCGACATCGCCAAAGACGGCATGA
This sequence comes from Pseudomonas sp. GM60, assembly GCF_000282415.1. Classification (NCBI taxonomy): domain Bacteria; kingdom Pseudomonadati; phylum Pseudomonadota; class Gammaproteobacteria; order Pseudomonadales; family Pseudomonadaceae; genus Pseudomonas; species Pseudomonas sp. GM60. Next base: position 13,428 of record NZ_AKJI01000023.1, on the reverse strand, counting down.
TGCAGGGCTGCAACGTGCCGTTCACCGCTGCGCTGGCCGCTGCCACGCGTATTCCGGTGATCGCTTCCGGCGGTATCCACAACCTGGGTGACATCAAGTCGCTGCTCGACGCCAAGGCACCGGGCATCATCGGCGCGATCACCGGCCGGGCGATCTACGAAGGCACCCTCGACGTCGCTGAAGCGCAAGCTTTCTGCGATTCGTACAAAGGCTGAGGACTGACCATGGCGCTGGCCAAACGCATCATCCCTTGCCTGGACGTGGATAACGGCCGGGTCGTCAAAGGTGTGAAGTTCGAAAACATCCGCGATGCCGGCGACCCGGTGGAAATCGCCCGTCGTTACGACGAGCAGGGTGCCGACGAGATTACTTTTCTCGACATCACCGCCAGCGTCGACGGTCGCGACACCACGCTGCATACCGTTGAGCGCATGGCCAGCCAGGTCTTTATTCCGCTGACCGTAGGCGGCGGCGTGCGCACCGTGCAGGACATTCGCAACCTGCTGAATGCCGGCGCGGACAAGGTCTCGATCAATACCGCTGCCGTGTTCAACCCTGAGTTCGTGGGTGAGGCGGCGCAGCATTTCGGTTCGCAGTGCATCGTGGTTGCCATCGATGCGAAGAAGGTCTCTGGTCCGGGTGAAACCCCGCGCTGGGAAATCTTCACTCACGGCGGGCGCAAGCCGACCGGTCTCGACGCTGTCGAGTGGGCGAAGAAGATGGAAGGCCTGGGAGCCGGCGAAATCCTGCTGACCAGCATGGACCAGGACGGCATGAAAAACGGCTTCGACCTGGGCGTTACCCGTGCGATCAGCGATGCGCTGGGTATTCCGGTGATCGCTTCCGGCGGCGTCGGTAACTTGCAGCATTTGGCCGATGGCATTATCGAAGGTCACGCCAGCGCCGTTCTGGCGGCGAGTATTTTCCATTTCGGCGAATACACCGTGCAGGAAGCCAAGGCCTACATGGCCCATCGCGGCATCGTGATGCGCTAAACAAACGATACAGGCCAGTGGACATCATGGCGGGCTCAAGGCACTCTTGGGTACGCCATGGATCTCGGTAGCCAGACATGCTCAAACGCCTTCTTCTTGCCCTCGCCAGCGCTTCTCTATTGCAGATCAGTGGCGTGCACGCCACCGAAAATCCCGACGCCGACCTGGTACTGCTGACGGAAAACTTCCCGCCTTACAACATGGCCAAGAACGGCAAGAACTTCGCTCAGGACGAGAACATCAATGGCATCGCCGTGGACATTGTCCGCGAGATGTTCAAGCGTGCCGACGTAACCTACAGCCTGACCCTGCGTTTCCCCTGGGAGCGAATCTACAAACTCGCCCTCGAGAAACCCGGGTATGGCGTGTTCGTGATGGCGCGGCTGCCGGACCGTGAAAAGCTCTTCAAGTGGGTCGGCCCGATCGGTCCGGATGACTGGATCATGCTGGCCAAGGCGGACAGCAAGATCAGCCTGGAAACGCTGGAAGACGCGCGTAAATACAAGATCGGTGCGTACAAGGGCGACGCGATTGCCGAGACGCTGGCCAAGCAAGGGTTGAAGCCGATTGTCGTGCTGCGGGATCAGGACAACGCGAAGAAGCTGACCAGCGGCCAGATCGACTTGTGGGCCACGGGCGACCCGGCGGGGCGTTACCTGGCTCGACAGGACGGCGTCACCGGGCTCAAGACCGTGCTGCGCTTCAACAGTGCGGAGTTGTACCTGGCATTGAATAAAGACGTGCCGGATGAAACCGTCGCCAAGCTGCAAGCCGCGCTGGATCAGCTGCGCAAGGAAGGCGTGGTGGACGAGATCATGGGGCGGTATCTCTAACCGTCCACCCATCCTTGTAGGAGCCGGCTTGCCGGCGATGGCGGCAGTGAAATCGATGCATGATTCGAGGCCGCTATCGCCAGCAAGCTGGCTCCTACAGTGGTTCCGTTGATTAGCGGTAAACGCCGTCCTTGCCATGCGCAGTCGTTGCGCGGTTACTGCGCACGCTGATCATCAACTTGATATCAATCCAGTCAATGCCCTGAGCTTTCAGCTTCGGCAATTCGCGCTCCAGCACTGCCAGCGTCTGCGGATACGGATGCCCGATCATCACCGCCGAACCCTGTTTGTGCGCCAGATTGATCGCGGTCTGTAGCTGGGTGAAAATCGCCGCTTCCGTTCGCTCATCATCCAGAAACACATCCCGCGAAACACTCGCCAACCCAATCTTCTGCGCTTCGGCCGCTGCCACGGTTTGCGCGCTGGTGCGGCTGTCGACGAAGAACTTGTGCCGCCGCTGCAACTCCGCCATCAACCAGGCCATGGCGGGTTGCTGTGCGGTCATGCGACTGCCCATGTGGTTGTTGATGCCGCTTGTGTACGGGATCATTTTGAACGCCGCGTCGAGGCGCTTCTCCAGCTCTTCGATGGGCAGCTCGGGATGCCAGGCGAACGGCCCCGTGGCGGGGTCCATCGGCATGTGCAGGATGACGATCTTGCCGGCGCGATGAGCTTCGCGAGCGAATTCGGTGGCGTGGGGTGTGTCGGGCATGATCGCCGTGGTCACCGGGCCGGGCAGGGCCAGCACGCGGCGATCCCGGGGCAGGTTCTGCCCCAGGTCATCGATGATCAGGCTGATGTAGGCTTTTTGAGGGGTGGGCGCCGCATGAGCAACACCCGCCAGACAGCACAACAGACCGAGGACTAACCGCAGACGCATCTCAGCGGCCGGAGGTGATGCTCAACCCTTTGAGCAGGCTCAGGGCCTGGGCCAACTGGTAGTCATCGTCCTGCGGCATCGCCTTGGCCTTGGCGCTGGAGCCGGTCGGTTTGTCGGCGCCGCCGTTGCCATTGCCCAGGTGACCTTGCAGATCGGCTTCCTTGAAGTATTCGCCGTCCTGCTCGCTGGTGATCTTGGCCTTGCGCACTTCGATGTCCGGGACGATGCCCTGAGCCTGGATCGAGCGGCCGTTCGGCGTGTAATACAGCGCCGTGGTGATCTTCAGTGCGCGATCGTTGTTCAGCGGCAGCACGGTTTGCACCGAGCCCTTGCCGAAACTGGTGGTGCCCATGACCACCGCGCGTTTCTGGTCTTGCAAGGCACCGGCCACAATTTCCGAGGCCGAGGCGCTGCCGCCGTTGATCAGCGCAACCATCGGCACCGCTTCGCTTTCGTCTTTGCCGGTGGCGGAGAAGCGCAGCTCGGAGTTGGCGATGCGGCCCTTGGTGTAAACGATCAGGCCTTTGGTGATGAAGTGGTCGACCACTTCCACCGCCGCCTGCAGCACGCCGCCCGGGTTGTTACGCAGGTCGAGGATGATGCCTTTGAGCTTCTTGCCGTTGTCCTTGCGCAACTTGGCCAGGGCCTTGGAGACTTCTTCGCCGGTCTTGACCTGGAACTGGGTGATGCGGATGTAGCCGTAGCCGGACTCCAGCAACTGGCTCTTCACACTCTTCACCTGAATGATGGCGCGAGACAGGGTCACGTCGAACGGCGTGCCGCCATCGCGAACCAGGGTCAGGGTGATTTTCTGGCCGATCTTGCCGCGCATCTTGTCGACGGCTTCGGTCATGCTCTGGCCGCGAGTCGGCTGGCCGTTGATCTTGACGATGAAGTCGCCGGCCTGAATGCCGGCCTTCGAGGCGGGTGTGTCATCGATAGGCGAAACCACCTTGATGAAACCGTCTTCGGCGCCGACTTCGATGCCCAGGCCGCCGAATTCGCCGCTGGTGCTTTCCTGCAATTCAGCGAAGTCTTCCGGGCCCAGGTAGGCGGAGTGCGGGTCGAGGTTGCTGAGCATGCCTTTGATGGCGTTTTCCAGCAGGGTCTTGTCGTCCACCGGTTCGACATAGGCTGCCTTGATCCGGTCCATGACCTCGGCAAAGGTGCGCAACTCTTCCAGCGGCAACGGCGCCTTGGTCGTCGCAGCAGTGCCCGCAGGCGCGACCGCCGGAGCCGGTTGAGCAGCGAACGCCAGAGGCGCGCCGATCACCAGGGCGATCGTCAGGGCCAGCGAGGTAAGACGGGACAAATGCAGCATGTCGAACGAACTCCTAATGTAGGTGACTCAACGCCTATCCTTGCGCGCGGCACCATTGCGCCGGATCACTCGGGTGACCCTGCTGACGAATTGCGAAATACAGTGCTGGAGTGTCCTGCCCGCCGCTGTTACCGACAGTGGAGATGGACTCACCGGCTTTCACCACGTCACCCGCAGACTTGAGCAGCGTCTGGTTGTGACCGTAAAGACTCAAAAAACCGTTGCCGTGGTCAAGGATCACCAGCAAGCCGGCACCGCGCAGCCAGTCGGCAAACACCACGCGGCCACCGTGCACGGCATGCACCTGGCTGCCGGCGGAGGCGCTGATCATCACGCCGTCCCACTTGGTACGGGCGTCGTCGCCACGGGTTTCGCCAAAGCGTGCCAGCAGTCGACCATCAACCGGCCATGGAAGTTTGCCCCGGCTGGAAGCAAAGGGGCCGCCAAACGTCTCGCCTGAGCTTGATACCAGGGCGCCGGGTGTCGATTTAACGGGTTTGCGTGGGGCGTCAGTGGCGTCTGCATCTGCTGCCGCCTGAGCCTCACGTAAACGCTTTTTTTCGGCTTCCTGCTGGGCAATCAGCGCTTTTTGCCGCGCTTCTTCTGCCTCACGAGCCTGGCGAGCCAGGGTTTCTTCGATGGTTTTAAGGACTTTAGACAGGTCTGCCTGATCCTGCTCGCGGGCGGCCAGCTTCTGATCACGAGCCTTTACGTCATCGCTGAGCTTGGCGAGGACTTGCTGGCGTTCCTGACGGACTTTGTCGAGTTCATCGCGCTGGCTGTCGAGGCTGCTCTTTTGCACCAGCAACTGCGCTTGTTGCAGGGCGATGTCTTTTTCGACATTGGCCAATTGGCGCAAGGTTTCGTTGAAACTCTTCAACTGCTCCAGGCGGGCCTGGCTCAGGTAATCGTAATAGGTGAGGGTGCGGGCGAATTTTTCCGGATTCTGCTGGTTGAGCAGCAGCTTCAAATACTCCTGACGGCCGTTCTGATAGGCCGCGCGGGCCTGAATGGCGATCAGTCTTTGCTGTTCAATGCGCGCGCTCTGGAGTTTTTTTTTCTCACCATCGAGACGCTGCAGCTCGGATTCGCTTTTCTTCAGCTCTTTTTGCAGGGCTTCGACCTGCTTCTCGAGCTTGCCCATCTCGGTCTCGGTGCCCTTGAGGTCTTTCTGCACCCCGGATTTTTCTTCCTGGAGCTTGCCCAGCAGTTTTTTCAGCTCGGCGATGTCCTGACGCGTGGCGTCCAACTGTTGTTGGGTTTGCGCGCGCTCGTCAGCAAAGGCCGGTTGGAGCAGGCAAGTCAGGGCAAGGGCTATCAGGACGCGAAGCATAGAGGCGGGCGACACCAGGGAAAGGGACGGCCTAGTATGCCCGCCCCACGCTGCAAAAAAAACGCCCAATTGGGGCTGTGTGATAACCGGCCCGAAAAACACCGCAAAACCAATGTGGGAGCGGGCTTGCTCGCGAAAGCGGTGTGTCAGTCGACATCAACGTTGACTGACACACCGCTTTCGCGAGCAAGCCCGCTCCCACAGGGTTTTTCGGTGTTTGAGCGACCGGGTTACACCAGAATCGAAGTCCCGGTCATTTCAGCCGGTTTTTCCAGACCCAACAGCTTCAGCATGGTCGGCGCCACATCTGCCAGCACGCCGCCTTCACGCACCTTCAGGTCACGCTTGCCGACATAAATGAACGGCACCGGCTCGGTGGTGTGCGCGGTATGCGCCTGGCCGGTGGTTTCATCGGACATTTGCTCGACGTTGCCGTGGTCAGCCGTGATCAGCGCTTCGCCGCCGACTTTGTCCAGCGCATCGACGATGCGGCCAACGCACAGGTCCAGGCATTCCACGGCTTTCACCGCTGCTTCGAACACGCCGCTGTGGCCGACCATGTCGCCATTGGCGTAGTTGACCACGATCACGTCGTAACGCTGGTTTTCGATGGCATCGACGATGCGGTCGGTGACTTCCGGCGCACTCATTTCCGGCTGCAAGTCATAAGTAGCGACTTTCGGCGACGGGATCAGGATGCGTTCTTCGCCCGGGAACGGTTCTTCACGGCCGCCGGAGAAGAAGAAGGTCACGTGGGCATACTTCTCTGTTTCGGCGATGCGCAGCTGCGTCTTGCCGTTTTTCGCCAGGTAGTCGCCGAGCACGTTGTCCAGGCTGCCGGCGGCGAAGGCCGATGGCGCAGGGATGCTGGCGGCGTATTGGGTGAGCATGACGAAACCGGCCAGTTTTGGCTGGCGCGCACGTTCGAAATCCTTGAAACCGTCTTCGACGAACACGCGGGTCAGCTCGCGGGCGCGGTCGGCGCGGAAGTTCATGAACACCACGGCGTCGCCGTCTTCGACTTTAACCGGCTCGCCGATGGAGGTGGCTTTGACGAATTCGTCGCTCTCGCCACGATCGTACGCGGCTTGCAGGCCTTCCTGGGCGGTGGCGGCGTTGAATTCGCCATTGCCATCGACGATCAGGCTGTAAGCCTGGGACACGCGGTCCCAACGGTTGTCGCGGTCCATGGCGAAGTAACGGCCAATGATGCTGGCGATCCGGCCTTTGCCGAGGGCCTGGAAGGTCGCGTCGAGCAGCTCGATCGACGACTGGGCGCTTTTCGGCGGCGTGTCGCGGCCATCGAGGAAGGCGTGCAGGTAGATTTTTTCCGCGCCGCGTTTGGCAGCCAATTCGGCCATGGCAACCAGGTGATCCTGGTGGCTGTGAACGCCGCCATCGGACAGCAGGCCCATAAAGTGCACGGCTTTGCCGGCGGCAACGGCTTTATCCACAGCCGCGCAGATGGTCGGGTTCTCGAAGAACTCGCCGTCGCGGATCGATTTGGTCACGCGAGTAAAGTCTTGATACACAACGCGGCCGGCACCGAGGTTCATGTGGCCGACTTCGGAGTTGCCCATCTGGCCATCCGGCAGGCCGACGTCCATGCCACTGCCCGAGATCAGACCGTTCGGCACGGTGGCCCACAGACGGTCCAGTACGGGCTTCTTCGCCGCATAGATGGCGTTGGATTCAGGGCTCTCACTGTGACCGAAGCCGTCGAGAATAATCAGGACCAAAGGTTTAGGCGTGGTAGTCATGGATTCCACTCGTGGCTGAGTTAAAAGAGGGCAATGGAAAAGGGAGTGGCAGTTTAAAGCGAAGTTCCGACGGCGTCACCGCCGGACGGGGTTTGGCCCACCATAGTGGCTGTGTATACTGGCCGACATTTTAACGCCCTGGAACCTCCTTCGATGGTTGCTCACCTGATTGAATTTGCCACTAACCACTATCTGCTCGTCGGTATCTTCGTGGTACTGCTGGCGTTGCTGATCGCCTATCAGATGCAAGGCGGCGGCCGCAGCCTGAGCACTGGTGAACTGACCGGCCTGGTCAACAAGGACGCGGGCGTTGTGATCGACATTCGTCCGGTCAAGGATTTCGCCGCCGGTCATATTGTTGGCGCGTTGAACATTCCTCACGACAAACTGGCCGCTCGCGTGGCCGAACTGGAAAAGCACAAGGCCAAGACCATCATCCTGGTCGACGCCATGGGCCAGACCGCTGGCACTCACGCTCGCGAACTGATGAAGTCCGGCTTCACCGCCGCCAAGCTGTCCGGCGGTATTTCCAGCTGGAAAGGCGACAACCTGCCGCTGGTGAAGTGATATGAGCAACGTCGTCGTCTATTCCAGCGATTACTGCCCTTACTGCTCGCGAGCCAAGTACCTGCTCGAGAACAAAGGCGTGGCCTTCGAAGAGATCAAGGTCGATGGCAAGCCGCAGGTGCGCGCCGCCATGGCCCAGAAGGCCGGGCGCACGTCCGTGCCGCAGATCTGGATCGGTGAGCGCCACGTTGGCGGTTGTGATGATTTGTTTGCCCTTGAGCGCGCCGGCAAGCTCGACGCCATGCTCAAGGCCTGAATGCCTTCCCTATAAGACCCCAAGATCAGAAAGGATCTGAGATGACTGACCAACAGAACACTGCAGCTAGCGAAGAAGAAACCGCACCGCAATTCTCCTTGCAGCGCATCTACGTACGTGACTTGTCGTTCGAAGCCCCGAAAAGCCCGGCGATCTTCCGCCAGCAGTGGGAACCAAGCGTCGGTCTGGATCTGAACACCCGCCAGAAGGCACTGGAAGGCGACTTCCACGAAGTCGTGCTGACCCTGTCCGTGACCGTGAAAAACGGTGAAGAAGTAGCGTTCATCGCTGAAGTGCAACAGGCCGGGATCTTCCTGATCAAGAACCTGGACGACGCTTCGATGAGCCACACCCTCGGCGCGTTCTGCCCGAACATCCTGTTCCCGTACGCTCGCGAAACCCTGGACAGCCTGGTGACCCGCGGTTCGTTCCCGGCCCTGATGCTGGCTCCGGTGAACTTCGACGCGCTGTACGCACAAGAACTGCAACGCATGCAGGCGGCTGGCGAGACTCCGACCGTTCAATAAGCGGTCTGAGCGTCGAAGCAAGTCCAATGTGGGAGCGGGCTTGCTCGCGAAAGCGGTTGATCATTCAACATTAATGTTGAATGACACGACGCCTTCGCGAGCAAGCCCGCTCCCACATTTGTTATGGGGTGTTACTTGAATCCGAGCTGGCGCCAGCCCTCGTAGACGGCAACCGCCACAGTGTTCGACAGGTTCAGGCTGCGACAGCCTTCGCGCATCGGCAAACGCAGGCGTTGTTCGCCGGGCAGGGCATCGAGCACTTCCGCCGGCAAGCCTCGGCTTTCCGGGCCGAACAGAAAGGCATCGCCTTCGGCGAAGCTCGCGTCGTGGAACGGCCGCGAACCCTTGGTGGTAAACGCGAACACCCTTGGATGACCAAGGCTCTCCAGGCAACTGGCGAGGTCCGCATGGCGTTGCAGGGTGGCATACTCGTGGTAATCGAGGCCGGCCCGGCGCAGGCGCTTGTCGTCCATCTCGAAGCCCAGCGGTTCGATCAAATGCAGGTGGCAGCCACTGTTGGCGCACAGCCTGATAACGTTGCCGGTATTCGGCGGAATTTCTGGTTGAAAAAGGATGACGTGAAACATGCACGGCTCCGAAGGTAAAGATGACGGGCATTCTACGCCGCAAGCGGATCCCCGTTCGAAACTATTCCCGCGTGTGATGGGTTCGTTGGCGATTGTCGGGGTAATGGTGGGGCTGATGATCGGCCGCCTGACCACGCCCGACCCCAGTGAATTGCAGCAGATCGAGGTGACGAACGACGGCCTGGTGGTGTGGTTCAACAACGAACCCAAGTCCCACGGCGAGTTTATCGACGGCAGCCTGGCGTTGCTGTTCGAGGCGGAGGGCAAGACGCAGAAAGGTCAGCTCAAGCTCAACGACAAGAACGTGAACTGGCGGGTGCGATTGAGTGATGGGGGGTTGTTGCTGTCGGTGGTGGCGGCCCGGCCACTGCAAGGCGAGTGGGCCGGTAGCGAGGTCGATGACCGCTGGCGGCTGGAGATCCATCTCCGAGAGCAATAAAAGAGGGAATCCCCGGCCTGCCTGTACCAAGGTTCCCAAAACGGCAGGGCTCGCGCATTGCGTGAGCCCGGTGTAAAGAAGGAACCCCTGACCTGCCTGTATCAAGGGCCCCAAAACTGTTTGGGCTCGTCGCAAGTGCGGTGTGAGCCCGATGTAAAGAGGGGAATCCCCGGCCTGCCTGTACCAAGGTCCCCGAAACCGGGTAGTGAACTGAATCACTGAATGGACTATTGCAGGGGGCGTGCCAGGTTTTAACAGCTTGAAACAATCACGCGCTCTGAAACGCCAAAAGCCCCGTATTACGGGGCTTTCGTGTTTTTTCGCCAGGGGTTCGATTGTGAGCGCAGGTGGGATTTTGGATCGGTTGGCGTGCGCGATTGCGGTTCACTCTGCATTCAGTCGGTGCATGTTGGCCCCAAAAGCTTCGCGGGCAAGCCTCGCTCCTACAGGATTTCTACCAACCTGTAGGAGCGAGGCTTGCCCGCGAATGGATCTATGCAGCGATGATGATCTAAAGGCTGATTAACCCTCATCCCCCTCATCATCATCCCCACCATCCACCTTCATCCCCAGTTCCTTGATCTTGCGCGTCAGGGTATTACGCCCCCAACCCAGCAAAACCGCAGCATCACGACGACGACCAGCGGTGTGCTTGAGCGCAGTCTCGATCATGATCCGCTCAAACGCCGGCACCGCGCTGTCGAGCAGGCTCGACTGACCGCGAGCCAACGCCTGATCGGCCCACTGACGCAGCGCTTGCTCCCAGTTGGTCACCGGCGCCGAATCCTGCGGCAGGCTCAGCAGCTCCGGCGGCAGGTCACTGATGTGCACTTCGCGACCCGAAGCCATCACCGTGATCCAGCGGCAGGTGTTCTCCAGCTGACGGACGTTGCCGCCCCACGGCAGGTTCTTCAGGTATTCCTCGGTTTCGCTTTTCAACAGCTTCGGCTCGACCGCCAGTTCTTGCGCGGCGCGGCTGAGGAAGTGCTTGGCGAGGGTCGGGATGTCTTCGCGACGGTCCGACAACCGTGGAATATGAATGCGGATCACGTTGAGGCGATGGAACAAGTCTTCACGGAATTTCCCGGCGTGCACCAGGGTTTCCAGGTTCTGGTGAGTCGCGGCGATGATCCGCACGTCGACTTTGACCGGCACGTGGCCGCCGACGCGGTAGAACTCGCCGTCTGCCAGCACGCGCAGCAAACGGGTCTGCGTGTCCGCCGGCATGTCGCCGATTTCATCAAGGAACAGCGTGCCGCCATCCGCCTGTTCGAATCGTCCGCGACGCAGGTTGGCCGCGCCGGTGAACGCGCCTTTTTCATGGCCGAACAGCTCGGATTCCATCAGGTCTTTCGGGATAGCCGCCATGTTCAGCGCAATGAATGGCGAAGCCGCCCGTGGACTGTGACGGTGCAGGGCATGGGCGACCAGCTCTTTACCCGTACCCGATTCACCGTTGATCAGCACGGTGATGTTGGAGTGGCTCAAGCGCCCGATGGCGCGAAACACTTCCTGCATCGCCGGCGCTTCACCGATGATTTCCGGAGTGCGGGTCAGGGCGACCGGGACTTCCAGGCCTTGCTGTTCCTGGGCGTGCTGGTTGGCGCGCTTGACCAGGGACACCGCTTCGTCGACATCGAACGGCTTGGGCAGGTATTCGAACGCGCCGCCCTGATAGGACGCGACAGCGCTGTCCAGATCGGAGTGCGCAGTCATGATGATCACTGGCAGCCGTGGGTGTTGCTCGCGAATCCGCGCCAGAAGGTCCAGACCGCTGGCACCCGGCATGCGAATGTCGGAGATGATCACGTCCGGCTGCTGGCGCGCCAGGCGGCTCATCACGCCATCGGCGCTGTCGAAGCTTTGCGTGGTCATGCCTTCCTGCTGCAAGGCTTTTTCCAGGACCCAACGGATAGAACGGTCGTCATCGACGATCCACACGGTTTCACTACGGCTCATGTCGATGTGGCTCCTTGTTCCAGTGGCAGAAAGATCGAGAAGGTGGTGTGGCCTGGATGGCTGTCACATTCGATCAGGCCCTGGTGCTGGCTGATGATGTTCTGGGTAATGGCCAGGCCGAGCCCGGTACCGTCCGGGCGCCCGCTGACCATGGGAAAGAAGATGGTTTCCTGAAGTTCCGCAGGAATGCCGGGGCCGTTGTCGATGATTTCGATCTTGGTCACCAGGCGATGGCGCACGTGGCCGATGGTGAACTGGCGCATGGCGCGGGTGCGCAGGCTGATGCGGCCCAGGCGCAGCTCGTTCTGGCTGCTGATGGCCTGCATCGCGTTGCGCACGATATTCAGGACGGCCTGAATCATCTGTTCGCGGTCGATCAACACGTCGGGAATGCTTGGGTCGTAGTCGCGCACCAATGTGATGCAGCCCTGGCTTTCCGCCTCGACCAAGTGGCAGACGCGTTCCAGCACTTCGTGGACGTTGCACATGGCCAGCGATGGCAACTTGTTGGAGCCGAGCATGCGATCGACCAGGTTTCGCAGGCGGTCGGCTTCTTCAATGATGACGTTGGTGTAGTCGCGCAGGCTTTCTTCCGGCAGTTCGCGGGCGAGCAGTTGGGCTGCACCGCGAATCCCGCCGAGCGGATTCTTGATCTCGTGAGCGAGGCCGCGCACCAGCATCTTGCTGGTTTCCTGCTTCGACAGCTGCGCCTCTTCCTTGGTGATCCGCAGCAAGCGGTCACGCGGGTGGACTTCCAGCAGCAGCATGGTGGCGCCGTTGGCCAGGATCGGTGTCACCGCGTAATCGACGGTCAGCGTCTGGCCGGTCAGGGCGGTGAGCATCGCTTCGCGTTTGGTGAACGGATGCGCCTGCTCGACCGCCTGGCGCAGGGAATTCAGGGCTTCGGTGGACTCGGTGAACAACTCACTGATGAACTGCCCATGGCTGCGCTGGCCGCTGATGGCCAGCAGCATCTCCGCCGCCGGGTTCATGTACTCGAGGCGCAGTTCGGCGTCGAGCAGGATGGTGGCGGTGGTCAGGTTGTCGAGCAGCAATCGATGCAGTGCGTCGCTAATGGTCATCAGGACCTCTTTTGGAGCAGGGCATGCGCGTGAATAACGCGCCGATATGAGGAAAATGCAAAAACCAAACCAAGGCTCCGAAAAGAAGCGTTAAAGGCCTGAAACGGGCGTTTGACGCTCGTTTGCGTGGCGTTCTGCCAGCTTTTGCGGGTACTTTCGAACCAAAATGGGTTGATATTTGGGTGCGGTGCAACCTATCGCACCAATATAGTGCGCAAAGCTGAGCAAGGTTAGAAGAAACGCAGGAAGGGATTTTTGGGCTCGATGGGTTTGTCCTTGAGCGGACATTCCGGTCGTTGGCCGTAGTCGGTCAGCGCGCAGGGTTTGACCTGGCGTTTTTGTGCCAGGGAAATGCGCAGCATGTGGAAGGGTTGATTGGCGGTGCGCTCGACGATGCGGCCGTGTTCGTCGAGGATTTCCACGGACAGGTTATGGCTGCCACGATCGATGTTGCTCAAAGCGAACACCGGGCTCGGACCCGGTTCAGCGGTGGGCTGCCCGTCCAGCAACAAGCGGTAGCGATGGCCTCGTTGTAGGCCGGGCTCGCTGGTGATGCTGACGATCAGTTCGCCGGCGCTGCTGCGGATTGTGGCGTCGGGCTCGGGAACCAGCACCCGGAGCATGTCGTAGCGGAACAGGGGTTTGGTTTCGGTCCGCTTCTCGGCAATCACCGGCGCTGCGCCGGTCGGGTTGGCGGACATGCGGTTGCTCGTCGCCAGCGGCACGCGTTTGGCGTTGCCGGAGCCAGGCTGGTCGGTGAAGACCCGATTGCCCTGTGCATCGATGTAAGTGAAGACTTCGGCCGATGCGGACAGCGCGATCAGGCAGGCGGCCAGCAGCCATAACCTCACGGCTTGTGCACCCGCTGAACCGTGAAGGTTACGGTCGG